>JADGBX010000100.1 GCA_015231265.1 Magnetococcales bacterium
CACCGATCTCCGGCAACAACCCACCCATTTTGGGTCAGGAAAATCGGCATCATAGCACACTTCGCAACGGGCCAATCCCTACGCTGCATCGAAATAAAAAAGACCGCACATCGGGTCACGACATGCGGTCTCGACGGCATGGGCCACGTCACATGCGCGCTGTCACATGCCCATGCCTTCGTATCGAAGGTTCAGACGACCACATCCACATGGCGCTGTTCACCCGCACCTTCGGCAGGAGAGGTTGAAGCGGTGGCCACGGAGAGAATCGCCTGATTCATCATCTGGCGGGTCTCGTTGACCTGCTCCTCGGTTTCGGACTTGATGGAATCGGAGGCGCTGGGTCCGGTCAGCTTCTTCTCCTCCTGTTGTTGTGTCGCACGACGTTCGGAACGCTCCTCACGGGCAGCTTTGGAACCTTGAGGCTTCTGAGCAGCCCGTACGTTATTGGCCACCAACTGCTCCGAATTATTGGTTCGGATATCAGTTGCCGCCCGGCTCAGGTTATTCTTATCCTGAATAACGTTGGAGACACCAAACGCCTGAGTCGTAGAGATGGCATTCAGCATCGTTCTTCTCCCTTTTAGAGACATTAACGCTTATAATTCTTGTCGGCAGGAGTTGGTATTGTATTAAGCGTTTTTTTCTCCAACGCGCTTTTTTTCTGTTCGCCGTCCTCTATTCGCGTCACACTCTTGAAAGTAGAAGCGGCAGGAATTCGACGCCGGGGAAGCGTCAATTTCCCAAATAATCAACTCACCCCTTGGTTGTTAAGCGAGACACACCTGATGCAACCACGGGCAGACGGACTTTGGAATCCATCGATCATGGCACTGGCACTCTTCGATCTTGACGACACTCTTCTGGCTGGCGACAGCGACTACCTCTGGGGACGCTTTCTTGTGGAACGCGGCCTGGTGGAGAGCGACACCTACGAAGCAAACAACCGAAAATTCTACGACGACTATCTGGCCGGATGTCTGGACATTCACGCCTATCTGGAATTCCAGTTACAGTATCTGGCCATGGAGAGCATGGAGACGCTGGACCGGTGGCACGCCCTCTTCATGGCCGACAAGGTGATGCCCATCGTGCTGGAGAAGGGACGCGAGGTGCTGGCAAAACACCGGCAGCAGGGCGATACTCTGATGATCATCACCGCCACCAATCGTTTCGTCACCGGCCCCATCGCCGATGCACTGGGCGTGGATTTCATTCTGGCGACCGATCCGGAGATCAAAGAGGGGCGTTTCACGGGAAGACCGGAGGGTATTCCCTGCTTCCGGGAGGGCAAGGTGACCCGGCTCAACACCTGGCTACAGGCGAACGCCATGACACTGGAGGGAAGCTGGTTCTACAGCGACTCCCACAACGACGTCCCTCTGCTGGAGATGGTGGAGAACCCGGTGGCGGTCGATCCGGATGAGAAACTCACCGCCATCGCCAAAGAGAGAGGCTGGACGACAACCAGTTTCCGATAAGAGATCGAGCATCATGGGGGATTCATCATGAAGAGTAACGGTTACAGCACCCGATTCAATGGCCCAGGCATGGCCCTTCTCCTCCTGTTCGGTCTGCTGCTCTCCTCCCCTGCTCTAGCCTCGCGACCCGACGTCGCCATTCCCGAGCCTCTGAAACCGTGGGTCGACTGGGTGCTGCATGAGAAGGAGACCGCCTTCTGTCCTCCCGCCGTAGGCACGCGCAATCGCACCCTCTGCACATGGCCCGGCCATCTGGCGTTGGATGTCACGGAAACCGGTGCCCGCTTCCGCATGGCACTGACTCTGGATGCACCGCTGCGCGTTACACTGCCCGGTGATGCCCAACGCTGGCCCATTCAGGTGAGCAGTAACGGCTCCCCCATTGCCGTGACCACCCACAACGCTCGCCCCACCGTCAGACTCCCCAAAGGGGAGCATCTCCTCAGCGGCTCCTTCAACTGGCGTACCATGCCGGAGTGGCTACGGATTCCCCAAAAAGTGGGCGTCACCTCCCTCTCCCTGCGTAACCGTGAGATCCCCTTTCCCAATCTGGACAAGAACGGACGCCTCTGGCTCAACAGCAGAAAGAGTGTCGCCGCACCGGAACAGGATCGCCTGGAGATCACCGTCCAGCGCAAAGTGACCGACGAGATTCCCCTGATGGTGGAGAGTCGCATCACACTGCGCATTGCCGGAACCAAACGGGAACTGCTGCTGGATCAACCGCTACAGGCAGGGATGATTCCCGTTCAATTGATCTCAAAACTCCCCGCGAGACTGGAGGAGAACGGCGCCCTGCGCATCCAGGGCAAACCGGGCCGATGGCAGATCACGCTGCGTCAGCGCCATCAAGGTCCGGTGGCCTCCCTCACCTTGCCGGAACGACAAGCAACACCGTCCACAGGAGAGTGGAGTGACGAGGAGATCTGGGTTTTTCAAGCGCGCAATAGATTGCGTCAGGTACGTATCGACGAGGCGACGGCCATCGATCCGCAACAGACCAATCTGCCGAAACAGTGGAAGAGACTGCCCGCCTATCTCATGAAACCCGGCACCCGAATGCGCTTCATCGAAAAGCAGCGCGGCGATCAGAACCCCGCCCCCGACCGCCTGATGCTGGCACGCAATCTCTGGCTCGATTTCGATGGCCGCGGCTACTCCATCAAGGATCAACTCACCGGAACCCTCAGCCGCTCCTGGCGCATGGAGATGCAACCGCCCATTCAGTTGGGACGGGTCACCGTCAATGGTGACGATCAGTTGATCACTCAACTGGACAACAGCCCGAACCAAGGGGTCGAAATCCGTAGAAACAGCCTGGAACTCACCGCCGAAAGCCGCTTGGAACGCGTAGACACCACGCTGCCCCTGGTGGGCTGGAACCACGATTTCCAGAGCGTCAAGCACACCCTGCACCTCCCCCCGGGGTGGCGTCTCTTCATGGCGGAGGGGGTAGACAGAGCCTACAAAAGCTGGATTGAGCAGTGGACACTGCTGGATCTGTTTCTAATTCTTGTCATCGCCCTGGCCACCGGCAGAGTGTGGGGTCTCCCGTGGGGGGGACTGTCGCTGCTGACCTTGATTCTTGTCCACCATGAGGCGGATGAACTGGCAACGCTGTTGTTGATTCTTCTCGTCGTGACCGCCGTCTTGAAGGTTGCCCCTTCCGGACGTCTGCGCTCCACGGTTCAGAGCGCCCGTCGTCTCACTCTTCTGGGTCTGGTGCTCTTCACCCTTCCGTTCCTTGTCCAACAGGCTCGCCAGGGACTGCATCCGCAACTGGAACGGGGCAACTGGGCCCGTCCTTCGCAACTGAACGCCCCCTTTTCCCAATCCCATCGTGCGCATAATCAAGCCCCTCGTGATCAGATTCAGCAAGACACCTGGGAAGAGGCGATCTCCCCAGCCGCCGATGGCGTCTTCATGGCAGAGGAGAAACCGGCGGCTCCGGTACCGCAGCGACAGATGATGGCACAACAGGAACTGGGCCGAATCACCGCCCCGGCCAACAGAGCCCCTGATATCCAGATGGCCAGGAAGGGCGGCTCCTACACCTCCTATGGATCGGGAGGATATGGTCTTCTGAGTCGAAAAAAATCCAAAACATTCAAAGCAGTGGACCCCAATGCCGCTGTCCAGACCGGTCTTGGCATGCCCAATTGGCGCTGGCATAGCATCACCCTGGCCATCAACGGTCCGGTGCGTGCCGACCAGACACTCACTCTGCACCTGATGCCGCCGTGGTTGAATCGCACCTTGGCCTTTCTGCGCGTCATTCTACTCATGGTACTGGTGGGAAGGATGCTGCGCATGCCGGGAACGCCCCCACTTCTGAAACAGTTCACGGACACCTCCGCCTCTCCCCCCTCTTCCTCCGGAGAGAAGCGCACTAAGGAGACGACTGCGACGACTGCAATTCTGGCACTCTGCACCCTCCTGCTGTTTCTGGCACCATCCCCTCTTCACGCTGGAGCAGCACCGGCAAAAGCGAGCACGGAGTACGGGGAGATGCTCCCCTCGCAACAGCTTCTGAACACTTTGCAACAGCGCCTCACCGCGCCACCCCACTGCCGCAGCCACTGTGCCGAGATCTCCCGAATGCGTCTGGAGTTCCACACCGACCACCTCACCCTACTTCTGGAGGTGGAGGCCGAAGCGGCAAGCGCCATTCCTCTGCCGGGTGAGGCACGCCACTGGCTGCCGGAACAGCTGTTCCTCAACAACACTCAGACCCACGCGCTGCAACGGGACAAGAAAGGCCGGCTCTGGCTGCGTATCCCCCAAGGGATCCACCGGATTCGGGCGACCGGTCCGCTCCCCAATCGCACCACGCTCCAGCTCCCTCTCCCTTTGAAACCCCACGCCGTCAGCCATAGCGGTTCGGGCTGGTCTATTGACGGCATCGGTGAAGATGGCGTGCTGGCCGACACCCTGCATCTCACTCGAACAGCCCCGGTCACGCGTTCCGACTCCGCTCAATCCGATAAGGAGGAGGCGTTTGGTACCCATCGCCCCCTTCCCCCTTTCGTCCAGATCGAACGCACCCTCTCTCTCGGACTCACCTGGCAGGTGGAGACGATTATCAGCCGGAAAAGCCCCAAAGGGGACGCAATCCATCTCGCCATTCCACTGCTCACGGGGGAGTCGGTCACCCAGAGCGGCATCACGGTGAAAGAGGGCATGGCTCAGATCAACATGGGGCCCTCGGTACGGAAGATCGGTTGGCATTCGGTGTTGGATGAAGCGCCCTCCCTGACACTTACCGCTCCCGATGTGCGAGGCTGGACCGAGATGTGGCGGCTCAATGTCAGCCCCATCTGGCGGGTAAAACTCTCGGGCATTCCGATGATTCAGGCGGGCTCGTCTGGTATCAAACGCCCTTACTGGCGCCCCTGGCCCGGGGAGTCGGTTTCCATCGAAGTCTCCCGACCCAAAGCGGTACCCGGCTCCACCCTGACGCTCAATCGTGCGTTGCTGGATGTCCGACCCGGCACGCGCAGCACCGAATCCACCCTCACCCTGGAGTTATTGAGCAGCCGCGGCGGACAGCACCCCGTGATTCTGCCCGAAGGGGCCGATGTGCAGTCGGTGAGCATAAACGGCTCTCCCCTGCCCATGGATGCTGCCGAGACCACGGTTATTCTCCCCATCACCCCCGGTTCTCAACGCGCCACGGTTGTGTGGCGGGAGGCACGGGGCATCGAGAACCGCTTCACGACTCCCCAGCCGACTCTGGGACTGCCCGGTGTCAACGGTCATATCCGGATTCAGGTACCTCGGGACCGCTGGATCCTGTTCACCAGCGGCCCCACGGCAGGCCCGGCAATTCTCTTCTGGGGTGCGCTGTTGGTCTTTTTCCTCATCGCCGTGGTGCTGGGACGCATCACATGGACACCCCTGCGCACCCGTCACTGGATGCTGCTGGGGATCTGCCTCAGCTCCCTCTCTCACTTCAGCGCGGTGATCATTATGAGCTGGTTTCTGCTGATGGGCTGGATCGCCCGTTCAGAGGGTCGGGAGAGACCACTGCTCTTCAACCTGCGCCAGTTCGTTGCCGTCGTCTGGACAGTGGTCGCATTCATCACTCTGCTCACCGCTATCCGCCAGGGATTGCTGGGCTATCCCGACATGCAGATTGTCGGCAATGGCTCCTCCTCGTACCGTCTACTCTGGTATGATGATCGGATCGGGCCGGAAATGCCCACCGCCTGGGTGATCTCTCTGCCGATGATGGTCTACCGCGGCGTCATGCTTCTCTGGTCTCTGTGGTTGGCCTATGCCATCATCGGTTGGGCTCGTTGGGGGTGGCACTGTTACACATGCCATGGCATCTGGAAAAAGCGTACGAAACGCACTGCACGCAAAGCAGACAAAACTATAAGAGCTGAGTCCCATGGCAAAGAAACCAAAAAAACTGCTGAAGAAACAGAACAAACTCGAACACAGGAGTCAGACCAGTGATCGAATGACCATTCTGATCGTCGATGATGTTCCCGCCAACATCAAGACCTTCGCAGCCTATCTGTCCGACGACTATGAGATCATCATGGCCACCAGCGGCCATGAAGCACTGAAGATGATCGCATCGGAGCAGCCCGATCTGGTTCTTCTGGATGTGGTGATGCCGGAGATGGACGGCTTCACGGTGTGCGAACGGATCAAAGCCGATCCCAGAACAGAATCGATCCCCATTATCTTCCTTTCGGCCCGCTCCTCGGCAGAGGCGTTGGCCAAAGGTCTGGAACTGGGCGCCCACTACTATCTGACCAAACCGGCTGAACCGGATGTTCTCCGTGCAGTCATCACCCAGGTTCTCCAGGAAGCACAGGCCTACGCGAAACTGCGCGAGGAGATGGCCCTCGCCTCCAGCACCATCTCTCTGCTCACCCAAGGCACCTTCCACTTTCACACCATTGAGGAAGCACACCGACTGGCAGTTCTGGTCTCAAAAGCATGCCCCAACCCGAAAAACCAGCTCTTCGGCCTGAAAGAGCTGATGGTCAACGCCGTGGAGCACGGCAATCTCGGCATCAGTTATGAAGAGAAGGGCCGACTTCTGGCCATGGGGCTGTGGGAGGAGGAGATCAACCGTCGGCTGCAGGATTCAACATACGGCAACAGACAAGCCACGCTTACCTTCACCCAGGACCCCACGGCGGTCACGATCGTGATCAAGGATGAGGGGAGTGGATTTGCCTGGAAGCCCTATCTGGAGATCAGTCCGGAGCGGCTCTTCGACACCCATGGCCGGGGAATCGCCATGTCGAGAAATGCCAGCTTCGACACGCTGGAGTTTCAAGGCTGCGGCAATCAAGTACAGCTCATTATCTACAAATAGTTAAAAAAAAGAAGGGGATACTCTCAACGAAAGTGAGGGTGGGGGTAGACGTGTCAGCTCTGAGGCAGAGTGCTCATGATCTCTTCGGAACGCTTCTTCATCATCGCCGCCTCTTCCGTTCGGCCCAGAACTCTAACCACCTGGGCATGGTTGTTCAGCAGCCGAGCAAGGTGGGGATGGTTGGCCGGAAGGTGCGCTTCGGCAATGGCCATCGCTCTGCCGTAGCTGGTGTCGGCCTCGGTCAGATCACCCACTGCCGCCTGCACATACCCGAGATTGTTCAGGGTCTCGGCAACACTGAGGGGGGCGTTACTCTGACTTTTCTCTCGAATGGAGAGGGCGCGGACGAGAAGAGGATAGGCATCGAAGTAGCGCCGCTGGGCCAGATAGAGCCCGGCCAGACTGTTGAGACTGCTGGCCACCTCCTGATGCTCTGCACCGAATGTGGTTTCTGCCAACTGTAGTGATCGACTAAACAGCGCTTCCGCCTTCTCATAGGCGCCCTGAGCCATGCGGATCGTGGCCAGGTTGTGCATGATCACCGCATTGTCCGGATGATCGACACCGAGCCCCTTCTCCAACACCTGCAACGCCTGACTCATCATCAGCCCGGCATTCTCCAGCAACCCCTGCGTGCGGTAGAGCACCGCCAGATTCTCCATGATGCCTGCAACGGCGCGGGGATCACTCTCCGGGCTCTTCTTGGTGATCTCAAGGGCCATCATGAAGAGCGCTTCACTCTCGGAGTAGGCAGCGAGTTTGCGTTTGATGACACCGAGGGTATTGAGACTCTGCGTAGTGTCCGGGTGGCTGCCACCCTGAACCTTGTTGCGGATCCGCAACGCCCGATTAATCGTCTCCGCCGCTTCGATGAGCGCCCCACGGTCCTTGAGCGTGGTGCCGATATGCTCCAGCACCTTGGCCACTTCGATATGTTCCGGCCCATGCGCCTTCTCCAGCACTGCCAACGCCCGTTGCAGAAGCACCTCCGCCTGCTCGGGATCCCCTTTCTCCCGCTGTAGTGCTGCCAGTGGAATCAGTGTTGAAACCACCGCCGGACACTCTTTCAACGCAGGAGCGTCCTGAAGCGCCAACGCTTGGGAGAACGCGCTCTCCGCCTCGGCATTCAACCCCTTTTTGAGCAGAGACATCCCTTCCCTGTTCAGAACACTTGCCTGTTGTAGGGAAGCACTATCCTCGTTACAGGCACTCTTCTCGACTGCGGCAACTACCCCGTTCGGCTGTCCTGTTCCGCTCTGCCCGGACGGACCACTCTCCCCTCTCTTTCCAGCCGGAGAGAGATAGACGAACAGGGCAAATCCGACGACAACCAGCGGGATCAGATAGGTGGGACGAAAACGCCGAGGTTTGCTCTTTTCCGAAGACATCTCTTGCAGCTCCATAATTGCTTGACGAAACAACGGTGCGTCCTACTGGCGACAGGCGATCACGGTCCGGTTGGCATGTTCCAGTCGGGAGACGAGCACCTCGATCATCTTATCTTTGATCTTCAACTGTAGAGAGAGATCCATCCGCGCCAGTATCGAAGGGTCATCCACTTTGAACACGAGCAGATCTTCTATAGCCACGATGTCGGTGGTGCGCGACTGCCCGGTGAGAAAGGAG
Source organism: Magnetococcales bacterium (assembly GCA_015231265.1). Taxonomy (GTDB): domain Bacteria; phylum Pseudomonadota; class Magnetococcia; order Magnetococcales; family JADGBX01; genus JADGBX01. Next base: position 8,446 of record JADGBX010000100.1, read on the forward strand.
ATCTCTCCGAACACGGAACCCGGTTCCAGTGTCGTGATGGGGTGGTCGGGGTCGGCACGCTTGAACACCCGTGCCCGCCCTTTGATCAAGATGAACAGCGCCCGATCCTGCTCCCCCTCACGGGTGAGATACCCCCCCTTGTCGTAGTTGGCAAAACAGCTCACCTGCTCCTCTACGAGAGAGCGTTTCTCCTCCTCGGTAAAGGCGGAAAAAAAGGGGATCCGGTCCATCAGGTGCATCATTAACATCTTTCACCCCCGGGTGGTGTCACGACTCGGACGGCACGGGCAATGCCATCAACTGGCAGCACTCTGGTTTCCGAAATCAAGTCGGCTCCACGCCTCCAGCACCCTCCAGAACGACCGATTGTTGCGAATAATCGTCTCTATGAATTCAGGATACTCGACACAATGGTCCTGGGCGAGTGTTTCTGCACGCTGTCGGTAGAGAGGGTTGGAAGAGAGGTCGGGTCGAGCGCCGGGAAACCCCAGTAGAATCACGTTGTAGGTTCGATCACTGGGGAAACGGAGAAGATTGCCTCGAAACGCCCGTTCCATAGCTCTGCAGATCATGCGATAGAGATCCTTGTCGCTGGAGGTGGCGTTGGCGATCAAAACTCCCTGCGGTGTCAACAGGCCTCGGGTCGCCTGAAAGAGGTTCAACGCATACGCGGAGGCGGACATGCCCCTGCTGTCGTAGGCGTCGAGAAACACCATGTCGTAGCGGCACGCCTCTTCGACGCCTCCCACTCTTTCCTGCTCCACTGCGAGACGGGCCACCCGCTCCTGCACGAACCAGGCACCGTCGGCAACATGGAGGGTGGTTCGGCCATCGGCACGGACATTGAAATAGCGCTCGGCAATCCGCACCACCTCCTGGCTGATTTCAACCACATCCAGATGGCAGTCGGGGTAGTGTCGGCGGAGAAACCGCACCAGAGAACCGCCACCCAAGCCGATCAGAAGCACACGCTTCGGTGTCGGCTGAAACAGGGCACCGCTCATCATCTGCCGCGTATAGGGCAGCACCAGACGGTCGGGATCGTAAAGATCCATTCGACTCTGCTTGAAGCGACTGCCGAAGCGCAGAGTCCGGAAGCAGCTATCTTCACTCACCTCGATAGTCATACCCCGCCAGGAGCTACGGTGAATGCGTCTCTCATCCATGGATTTCATCGGTTCGCCTGGCGTGAAACCCTCTGGCAGCACGCCTGTGGATAACTGTGTGGATAAGTGTGGGAACAGGCCCCTCATCGGCTGTGGAAAAACGGCAACCAAACCCCTCTGAACTTCCCGTTAAATACTACAGTATAACAATAAAAATCAATATCTTGAAAACAACTCCTCCAACAAACACATCTCAATCACCCCTCTCCTGGAGTGCTGTGGAAAAGCGCTGTGGAAAACAGGCGGCCACTTCTCTTCTCACGACGGGCGATTCTCTTTGATTCACAGCACACTTTCATCTTATAAGATCAAACACCACTGCGACGACAATCAACACGTAAGAACGCACAATTCACAGGGGGCGACATTTCTCCCCGGATTGTGTGGAAAACCGTGTGGAAAACCGACTGAGGAGCGTCCCAATCCTTTGATCAACCATGATTATGGTAAAAATGCACATTAATT
>JADGBX010000101.1 GCA_015231265.1 Magnetococcales bacterium
ATCTGCTGTGAAGGGGTGCCTGAGACGGTGACTCAACACCCGGAATTCGTCGAACTGTTCGGTTCGCATGCTGCCCAGGCCCTGGGCGTCTACACCCACCACCACGACCACACCCACACCGTGGATGGTAAACCCGTGCCCTGCGAAGTGTGTGGTCATCCCGAAGGACAGGCGCACCATCATCACCACCACCACGCCTCTCCGACCGCACCCCTCCCCTTCCCCGGCGATGACACCACCCCAACCCCGGGAGAACAGCCGTGATACTGACGGATCCCTTTCTCTTCTCCGCATGGCTGGCGGGAATCGGTGTGGCACTTGTCGCTGGCCCCCTGGGCTGCTTCATCATCTGGCGCCGTATGGCCTACTTCGGCGACACCATGGCCCACTCGGCGCTGCTCGGCGTTGCTCTCGCCTTTCTCATGGAGTGGAACATCACTGCCGCTGTGGCCGGGGTCACCGTCACTCTGGCCATTCTTCTGGTGCTATTGCAGAACCAGAACTGGATCTCGGTGGACACCCTGTTGGGAATCCTCTCTCACTCCGCGCTCTCCATCGGCCTGGTCACCATCGGTCTGATGACCTGGCTGCGGGTGGATCTCATGGGATTTCTGTTCGGGGATGTCCTGGCGGTAGAACCGACCGATCTTGTGTGGATCTATGGAGGTGGTTTTCTGGTGCTGGCCATACTGGTAGTGATCTGGCGTCCTCTGCTGGCCATTACCGTCCATGAGGATATGGCCAGGGCGGAGGGGGTCTCTGCGCTACCGGTTCGCATGGCGTTTATGGTGTTGATCGCTCTGGTGATCGCCGTGGCGATGAAGATCGTCGGCATGCTGTTGATCACGGCACTTCTGATCATTCCAGCCGCCACCGCCCGCCGCCTCACCCGTTCACCGGAGAGCATGGCGTTTGCTGCCGCTCTTCTGGGGGTGGTCGGCGTCACCGCGGGACTATACGCCTCGGTCATCTGGGACACCCCCTCCGGCCCCTCCATGGTGGTGGCGGCCATGAGCCTGTTTATTCTGGTGATGAGTCTCAGCAGTATCGTAGCTTTCTATAGAAAAGAGAAACAGAGGTAGAGGGTCTCACCCTGTCAGCGCAAGAAAGTTCTCTAGAATCCTGAATCCGGCCCGAGAGCTCTTCTCAGGATGAAACTGGGTCCCAAACACCGTGCCATGGGCAACGGCGGAGACCACCTCACCACAGTAGGGCGTGGTGGCGATAATGTGTTCCACCTCGTCGGGAAGAAACCGGAAGCTGTGCACGAAGTAGAAATCGGTCCCGTCCTCCACACCGTCCAGTAACGGCGATCCCCCTTCAGCGTACACTTCGTTCCAGCCCACATGGGGAATGCGCTCCCCACCGGCACAGCCGGTCATGCGCTCCACCCGTCCCGGAATCAATCCCAGGCCGTCACACTGCTCGCCTTCGGTCCCCACCGAAGCCAGAAGCTGCATACCGAGACAGATCCCCAGGAGCGGAACCTCCTCATCGAGAACGGTCCGTTTCAGGGGTTCGATCCAGCCCTGCTCCCGCAGACAGCGCATGCCATCCGGAAAAGCCCCTACCCCCGGGAGAATTACATGGGCTGCCCGCTCCAGATCGCTGGGATCACGACTGATGAACGCCTCGCCACCGCACTCCTCCAACGAACGACGGACGGAACCCAGATTGCCCATCCCGTAATCGATAATCAAAACACTCATCTCATCTCCTCACTCCCCCTCATCCCTGACTGAGGAAGAGACGATCACAACCCGCGCAGCGCTTCAGTGATCTCATCCCGATCCGGATTGACCAGAGTTCGACCGTTGACCACCAGGGTGGGCGCGGACTGGATTCCGTAAAGATTGGCATTTTCATGCTGCTCGATCTCCAACCACTCGGCGAGTAGGGCGTTGCTCGAACAGACGCTCAATCGCGCCGAATCAGCCCCGTAACGGCGAGCAATGGCCCGCACCGTCGGCAGAGCCTGAGACCCCTTTTCAGAAGGTGCTGCCGCCATCACCGCCGAGACGAAGGAGAAACGTTGCGTTCTATCCGGCAGACACTCGCTGATCTCAGCGATCTTGCGATCAACGGTGTTGCGTTCCAGAGGTTTGAAGATGAGCGTACCGCTTCCCCGTTTCACCGCAGCGATCAAAGTCGGCATCTGCTTGGAGAAGAAGGTGTGGCTATAGGAGGAGGTGTAGGAGCCGAACAGCACCATGCGCAGGGGCGCACCGGCATCACCGGCCCGGATGGGCGGTGGTCCCACGCGGAGTGTTGAGGTGCTTCCAGCGGCAAACAGTGCCGGATCGTTGAGCAAGGAGATCTGTTTCGGAGTCTTCTTGGAACCACAGCCGGAAAGCAGCAGGAGTGCAGTGGCACACAGGACGGTCCAGAGGGTCGGTTTACGAAATAACATGAGCGGGTCTCCGGTCACGGTGATCACTTGAGTGAAATAGAAGCATCAATCCGCCTGTCAGCGGTCATCCAGTCGCGCCATATGGGTATCGACACGGTGGCCGTAGTTCTTCTGAATCGACTGTACCACCGACGCGAATCCGGGATCACTCTCCTGTCGCGCCTTCAACTCCGTCAGAATCGACTCCAGCGAGGCGGCCAGGGCCGGGTTGGGCAGCCCGAAATCGTCATAGCCACCCATAGCGGCATCACAGTATTGATCTCTATCCAACGCCTCACACGCCATCTCCATGGAGAGACCGATCATGGTGCGGTCCATGCGGGAGGCCGGGATGTTTCTGCCGGGAAAGAAGACATTGATGATTTTGGAGGCCGCTCGGGCCGGACGCACCATCTGTGGCGACGCTCTCCGCGAGGGAACAAAATCCACGCGGGTGGTTCTGGTATTGACCGCCGCCAGGGCGCTGGCACCACTGATACTGGCACCACCACCACCACCGCCACAGCAGGCGGAGAGAGTTGTCGGATGCATGAGCGTGCACGTAAGTAACAGGAGAGGCAGAGTTCGCTTCATGAAAGTCTCCATATATAAATAGAACTGTCGAGTGTGTGTGTCATCCTCCACCCTCTCCCACCAGGGCGAAGGGCGCCCAGATGGTCGGGTGGGCGTTATTTTGATTGGCGATCATCTCAAGGACCGCCTGCCGGTGTGCCTGGGCACGACCCGCTTTCGGATGGCGGGCCAGATGGCGCAGCATACCTGTGGTCAGCTCAACCGTCGGCTCGGAAAGCACCGGCCAGAACGACACCAGCGTCGAACGCCCCCCGGCATGCAGAAACGCCTTGGCCAGACCGGAAAACACCTCGGCACCGATCCCTCCCTCCGCTGCTGCGGTGTTACAGGCTGACAGCATTACCATATCGGCATCCAGACGCAGACGGGCGATCTCACCGGTGGTGAGCATGCCGTCGGTTCCATCGGGGGTGAGAATCAGACCCGCTTCATCCACACCGTCCAGCTCATTCGGTTTCACCGCATGGGTAGCGAAGGAGAGAATCCGATAGCGGTCCAGACGCTCCTGCCGCACGCTCTTCTCCGTCGCCTCCTGCTGCAACAGCAGTTTCCCTTCTCCCAGAATTTTCGCAATGGCGGAAAGCTCATCCGCCGTCTCCGGAAGCGGAGCCAGCTCAAGGAGACGTTTGGTGCTCTCCCCCGGCTGGGAGAGCGTTCTGAAGCGGCTGTGTTTCGATGGATTCAACACTGGATTGCCGATGCCGAGAAACGCTTTCGGTGCCGAAGAGTCTTTGGCATAGCGGCGCAAGCCCGAGAGTACCGATGCTGAAGGCAGATAGGAGAGCGCATGGGTACGGATCAACCAGGGCGCTTGCGTATGGGCGGGCTTAGAAGCACCGGGGTCTTCCGTAATCAGCAGCGAGAGGGGAATCTTCCCCAATCCCCCATGAGGCACCACCAGGAGACGACGCACATCCGGGGATCGCGACAGAAACGGCTGCAACCACGCCCTGTAGAGTGCATGAGCCTCCTTGAAGGGAAATGGCAGCAGCGTCGCCTGGGGAACCAGCGCTTCTCGCAATCGGTCTACAGTGCGATTCACCCGCTCTGCGCGCCACGGAACGCTGTAGGTTTTCGCACTGCGACGGGTGATGGTGGTGACATACCCCTCCTCTTCACCGGAAAAGAGCAGCACCAACGCCTCATCCGGGGCCAGAAGAGCTTGTGCCTGTTTCTGGCTGAGTGGGAGGGGTTGGGCAAGCTCTGCATAGCGGGGAAACCGGCGGGTCAGTGCGCTTTCCGTTCTATCCAGGGTGCGGTGAAGGGTGGTGAGCTGCTGCTTGAGTGTACGCCGCTCGGCATCGGTCAGAGTACCGTCGGCCAGCGCGTCATCCAACTGCTGCAAGGTGGCCAACTGGTCCTGATGCTGGCGGGTCAGAGCAGCCAGTGCGGGGTCGCCGGCAGCGTAACGGGCCGCCATGCGTGAGGCGACGGCAGCCGTTTCGGTGATGTGAGCCAGTTGAATGGCGGTGACGCTCTCCGACTCGGGCGCCTCGACTCGCTGCAATAGCGCCAGATAGGCGGAAAAGAGGGGGTGAAACCGCCGCATGGGGGTGGAACCGCTACGGGTTCGCAGATCGGAGAGCCCCAGCCTCGCCAACCGTTGCCGCGCGATCTCCACCGCCTGTCGCATGTGACGCAGAGCGGCCTTTCCATCACCACGACCCGCTTCGCTCCACGCCAGATTGCCCAGAATATCGGCGCGCAGCGGATGGGTGCGGGAGAGGTGTCTGTCGGCGATTGAAAGTGCCTGTTTAAACGTACGCTCCGCCTCGGCGCGCTTGCCTTGCCGTTCCAGGGCCGTCCCCAGGTTGTTCAACGCTGGAATGAGTGTGGGCGAATCATCGGACCAGCGCCGCTTCAACAGCTCCAGAGCCTGGTGATAGAGCTGCTGTGCACTGACATCATCTCCCCGTTTCTGCTTCAGGGCGGCCAGGTTGTTGAGCGCTGCCGTCCGATCACTGCCCTGAAGCGTCACCAACGCCCGGTTCAGTGCCGTTTGTGCTTCGTCCAGGTCTCCTGTGGCGGAGAGGGCCGCGCCGAGATTGTTGTACGCCTCTCCCAACGCCCGCTGTTGCTGCGCCCCGGAAGTGGCCTGTTCTCTTTGGGTTTTTAACGCGTGTCGAAACAGAGGAACCGCCGCATGGGGACGCCCCTGGTTGAGATAGAGTGACGCCAAATTGGTCTGACCCGGCGCCAGAGCACGGGCCGTGGTCGCTTCGGAGATCGCTTGTTTGAACAGCTTCTCGGCTGCGGATAGCTTGCCCTGCCCCTGCAACGCCGCCCCCAGTCCGTTCATCAGTGCCGGACGGCTCTTTTTTCCCAGTGTCCCCGATTCAAGCAGTCGGCGGAATCGGCCTTCAGCGTCTGAAAACCGCCCATGCACCATCAGTGATTCAGCCAGAGCCCGACGCGCCTCGGACGCCTCCACGGTGTCACTCTTGCGCTGCTGTTGATAGAGGGATTCCGCCCGCTTCAGGTGGGTGACGGCCTCTTTATGGCCACCCTGTTTCTGTAGACGTTGGGCAAGAGCGGTCAAAGCGTCTGCGTGACGCACACTCTCCGGAGCCTTCCGGTTGACGATCTCAAGAGAACGACGCAGCGTAACGATCGCACCGGTCAGGTCGCCACCGGCTTCCTGCGTCAATGCGACGATCTCAAGTGCCCGCGCCTCCTCCAGAGAGTCTCTGCCCCGCTGTGCCCGAACCGTCTCAACGGTCTGCTGGGCCAGTTTCCGAGCCTGATCGTTCCGGCCTTGGGCAAGAAGCGCTGGAATGGTTCCCCCAACGACAGGTTGGGAACGGTCCGCCGTCGGCGCTTTGGCACTCTGACAACCGGAGAGCATGAGAGAGACCGCAACAACGATCACTCCCAACAGATCAGAGACGTAGAAGCGCTGATTGCGCACGCAGAGGGATCGACGGGCGGTCATTGCACACTCTATCCATTTGAATCAAAGGGGTGGAAAATCAACACAGATTCAGAATGAATGGGTCGGAAGAGCGTGTCAAGCCGCCACCCCGTGGCTTCTTCTGCACACACACCCGTCTACAGCGACCAGGGATAGACGGTATTGGGCGTATCGCACGCCGGGCACCGGCCCCGCTGCTCGGCAGCGGTGGAACGGGCAACGAAACAGAGGATCAGAAAGAACCCGGAGACTGCCATCACCACCCAGCTCCAATCCCCGGCATCGAAGCGAGGCAGACTGTAGCCGATCATGAAGATACCCCAGGAGACGATCCAGAGGATACCTGGTGATGCTGAGCCGCCAATTCCTTTGACCTCCGTCGAGTAACGGTGTCCACACTGAGAACAGACCATGGTCTACTGACCTCCTTTTGTATTGATCATGCCATCAATCGCACCCACCGCCCGCTCGGCACCGTTCAAGGCGGGAATCCGTGGTGGTGTTTGCTCCATTAAAGCCCGTAGATGCTCCACCCAGCACCTACCGTCGTAAAACTGCTCCGGTGTTATCTCCCGACAGCGGGCATGTCTGCGCAGCCAGGCAACGATGGGCGCTTCATCGGGAAAGTGGCCCCGACACATGAACAGAAACGGCACACCGTGAGCCACCGCATCCACCGACATACCATACCCCGGCTTGCCCACCACCGCATCCACCGATGCCGAGAGATCGGAGAAGCTCCAGCCCGACAACGTTTCATCATGGATCGTGAAGAGGGGATCGGCAAAGGGTGCCTGTCGGTGGTCGGTGATCCAGACCATCTCCGAGGTGGTACGCAACCGCTCCAGTGGCAGGTGTTGTGCGGGAATCCCACCCAGGCTCACCAACACCAAAGGTCGGGCATCCTCCTCCCGAATACCCAGCGCCCGTTTCAGAGCGCGCTGCCGCCTGCGCCCTGGGGTACAGAGGGGTGGAATTTCCCGTCGATTGGGAAAGGTTTGCCGGATCTCCGGGATAAACGGCTCCGGCAACAGCACCAGAGTCGCCCGTGCATAGGCACTGCGCATGCGGGTGAGCCATCCGGCCACCTCAGGCTCCTCCACATCGAAATAGGCGGGGAGAATCGCCTCCCAGGTGAGGTTGCACACCGCCACCGACGGCACCCCGAGATGTGCCGCCGCCTCCAGAGTGAGACAGGGAGTATCCGCCAGCACCAGATCGGCCCCGAATGCGGCGATCTCATCGCATTCACGGCTGAGGTGTTCCGACCAGTGCGCGTGAAATTCCCTCATGGCACCACGGGTTGCGTCGAGATCCGGTGTCATGGGATCGTGCTGGACCAACCCCACATCCCGCGGCCTGGGGCTGTGCTGGTACGGCCCTTTCAAGCGGGCGTTGATCAGGGAATCCGGGATCGAACCGGCCACCAGAAATCGCGCCGTCGGCCACTGCTCGAACAGGCCGTTCAGCACCGGCACCACCTGCCCGAAATGGCCGAACCCGTGTCCGGAAACCGCTACATAGATGCGCATCACACCCCCCTTGGTTTTGACTCGGCCACGATTTTGGTCCCACCTTTGCAATCGGTGCAAGGAAAAGATGATGCATGCCCCACTGCAATGATGCGCTGCAACGAGGAAATCATGAACGCCGAAACAGCCACGATTCGATACTGTACCCGTTGTGTCATGCCGGACACCAAGCCGGATCTACACTTCAACGACGAAGGGGTGTGCAGCGCCTGTACCACGTTCGAAAACCGGGCAGAAGTGGATTGGCAGAGCCGCAGAACGGAGCTTGAGCAGATTCTCTCCCGTTACCGCAAGAGTGACGGCAGCCACTGGGACTGCGTCATTCCGGTGAGCGGCGGCAAGGACAGCACCTATCAGGTGATTCGGATGCTGCAACTGGGCATGACCCCCCTCTGCGTCGTCTCCACCACCTGTGATCTGTCGGAGTATGGCCGCAAGAATATCCAGAACCTCAAGAATCTGGGTGTGGACTGCATCGAGTTCTCCCCCAACCCCCGTGTCCGCGCCACCCTCAACCGCATCGGACTTACCCAAGTGGGGGACATCTCCTGGCCGGAGCACGTGGGGATCTTCACCATTCCCGTTCGGGTCGCTACCCAGTATGAGATTCCCCTGATCATCTGGGGTGAGAACTCCCAGAATGAATACGGCGGGCCCGCTGCCAGTCAGGAGAGCCCCACTCTGGATCGGCGCTGGTTGGAGGAGTTCGGAGGACTCCTGGGACTGCGCGTCTCCGATGTGGTAGGCATGGAGGGGATCCGCACCCGCGATCTCGTCCCCTACCGCTATCCCGAGGATGACGCCCTGAAACGGGTGGGAGTCACCGGTCTCTTTCTCGGCCACTATCTGCCCTGGGACGGCTACTCCAACGCCCTGCTCGCCCAGGCTCACGGCATGGTCACCTACCACTCCACCGTCGAAGGCTCCTGCGTCAACTACGAGAATCTGGACAACCACCAGACCGGCATCCACGACTACTTCAAGTTTCTGAAGTTCGGATTCGGCCGCACCTCCGACATCGCCTCGCTACACATTCGTCGTGGTCGTATCTCCCGCCAGGACGGCATGGCCATCGTCCGCAAACATGACGGCAAATTCCCCTGGATCTATCTGGATAAATCGCTGGAGGAGATCCTGCATCCCCTCGATATGGACGTCGCCCAATTCACCAAGGTGTGTGATCGCTTCACCAATAAGAAGATCTTCAAAACAGATGCCCGTGGTCGATTGCTCAAAGACCGGAAGGGCAACCTCCAAAAGATCAATGATGACAATTCCATCTCGTAAAACGTGCCGCGTACAGTAGCGGAAAGGCCATTCGCCACATGGCCTTTCCCTCCTCATAACAACCAAAACTGACTTTATTGAATAATCCACAACAGATTCATTATTATATATACTCTTTCGACTATCCATGATCACATTGTGTGCGATTGTGCACACTCTGTCATCGTCATTCAAATCGAGAAGACATAATCCTCTTAACGATTTCTTCTTCTGTTTCTATGGCACTACACACTGCCCACGTGTGTTAACAAGAAGATCAGTATAGACGATCAATAAAATATACATTTATGTCATGATTGGCCTGTGTTAGTCTGGATTCAGAGCGTGTGTTGTATGTAGGAACATCAACACACCAATGCTAGTGTTGTTTACACCCCAGCAGACCTCGTGTTTTTTGTTTTTCTTGATATTTTACAAAAAATCAGCACCTTAACTGCATATCACATATCCTATCTCGCCACCTAAGAACCGTATCTTATGTAGATTTTTTTTAAGCATTTCAACAAGATGCCAGGCATTAACCGGCCCGATGCATGCGATGGTGTTTACACACTTCGCAACGCACCCGGGGAAACCATATGCCCGTCATCGTGTCAAAGTGTCGTACTGATGCATGCGATGATCGCCACCTTTCATCGCTGCCGTATCAGGGGAAACCTTGAGCCCCATTTTTTTAGTGGAGCTCATGGAAATTGATCATTAGTAAAAACAAACAGAGATATGGAGACTCCTATCATGAAGCTCGGTCTGAAAGGTAAGATTCTGGCGGCAATGTCCGTCCCGGTCATTCTCCTGTTGATTCTCGGCCTCATCGCCATCAGCAACATCAAGAGTATTTCAGAGACCAACGGCATGGTGGAACACACCCACGTCGTGCTTGCGGAAGCCTCGGCCATCGTCGGTTCTGCCGTCGATATGGAGACCGGCATGCGCGGCTATCTCCTTGCTGGCAAGGAGGGGTTCCTCGACCCCTACAAAGGCGGCGAGAAAGCCACCTACTCCCAGATCTCCGCCCTGCAACAGACCGTCAGCGACAATCCCAAACAGATGGGACGTCTGGATGAGGTGGAAGATACCCTGCGCGCCTGGCAGTCCAACGTCACCGAGCCGGTGATCGATCTGCGCCGTCAGATCGGCGATGCCAAAACCATGAACGACATGGCCAAACTGGTCGGAGAAGCCAGAGGCAAGGTCTTTTTTGATAAATTCCGCGGACAAATAAAAACCTTTATCGACCGCGAAGCCTCGCTGCTGGTCAAACGTCGTCAGGACTTCGAAAACGCCTATAACGAGCTTGTTTCCCTGGCGCAAGACGATGAAACAGACAGCGCGCTGCTTGAAGTGATGAAAAAGAATGA
>JADGBX010000102.1 GCA_015231265.1 Magnetococcales bacterium
GTCGAGATGGTGTTTTTTCTTTTTTTGTGAAGTGGAATTTATTCCGATTATTTTTCAGCATGTTACAGCTGTGACAGGATGACCTCCACTGGAGGTCACCTGACCTCCGGTCTTTGAGAAAGAGAGAGGAATAGGGCCAAAATGGAGGGTCTGAAGGAGGGAGGTGACCTCCGGTGAGAATTGGGTCTCAGAAGGGGTCGCCGTAAGCATTGGAAATATTAACTATTTTCTCACAAAAAAAGCCACTCATGAGAGTGACTTCTATGATACGGCTTTTCTACACAAAAATTATGGTGCATCACGACGGTGTTCGAACCCGTTGGTCCCTCAAAGCTCCTAGTGCTGAACGCAAAGACCATGATGTCACTTTGGTCCATAAACCCAAACTGATTCTCTACCGTGAAGATATGAGCCAGCTGTCGGTGCACGCTCATAAGGGAATTGTCAATAATTTGACCAAACAGATGGTATTTAGCGAAGGCGTCGTAATCGAAGCGGACATGGGGAGACTGAAGACGGAAAGAATCTGGTTTGACCCGGAAACCCGCCTGTTGTTTACAGATAGTTCCTTCGAACTCACCTCAGAACGCGTGGAATTGGAAGGAAACGGACTCAATATTTCGCAAGAGGCACGAAGTTTGAAAGTGCTGGATCGGGTAAAAGTGGTTTTTCCCGGCGGATTGTCGGATATCACCTGATGGCGAAAGGCTCCGGTCACACCTTATGAAGACGCGCTCACATATAACCTCCTCCTGGATGGCAGCAGTGTCGTTCATCTCTCTGCTGGCACTTTGTCTCCTTGCCGTACCGACTGGAGCGATCGCTGCCAGCAAAGATGGTGCCCTTGTCATCACCTCCAATAAACTGGTCATGGATGACAAACGGCAATCCGCCATCTTCTCCGGAAAAGTAAAGGTTCGTCAGGGCCCCATGAAGCTGGATGCCGACCGCATGACGGTTTTCTATGCCAAAGGCAAGAAACAGGGCGGCAAAGGGCAGGTTCGGGAGATTCGGGCTGAAGGCAATGTGGTGATCCAACAAGGAAAGAACAGAGGCACAGCCTTCCGTGCGCTCTACGATGTCAACGCCAACACCATCCGCCTTCTGGGCAACCCGAAAGGGGGCGCCCAAAAGAAAGCCTCCATTCACCGCGATACCGACCACCTGATGGGGCAGAAAATCCTACTGAAACTCGCCAAGGACAAAACCATTGCCCACATGTCCGTCGAGGGTGGAAAAAAACAGCGGGTTTCTGCCAGAATCAACTCATCGGGTGTGCTTGAGACGGCACCTGCCGAAAAGAAATAGTCGCCGGTTGCCGGACAATTCATCCTGAGATGGAGCGGCACAGGCGTGACTGACGTACACCATGGAAAGATGAAAGACATGGCAGAAGCAGAAACAGCGTCACCTGACACCGATAGTCTCCCTCACGACTCTGAGACGGCAACAGACCCGGGACTCCGCATCTCTATCGGCCAAGAGTTCGATGATCAGGAAGAGCCCTTCTGTCTGTCGGCTCGGGGTATCTGCAAGAGTTTTGATGGTCGGAGCGTTGTCAACGATGTCAGCATATCCGTCTCCACCGGTGAAGTGGTCGGACTTCTAGGGCCCAATGGGGCAGGGAAAACCACCTCCTTCTATATCTTGGTCGGACTGATTGCCCCGGACGACGGCCAGATTCTCATGCGCGGTGAGGATGTCACAGAGCATCCCATGTATATGAGAGCACGCAACGGACTCTCTTATCTGCCACAGGAACCCTCGGTCTTTCGCCGGATGACCGTCCGGGACAACGTGCTTGCGATTCTGGAAACACTGCCGTTAACCCGCAGACAACGTATGCGGCGACTGGAAGAGCTTCTGGTGGAACTCGGCATCATCCACCTCTCCCGCACCATGGGTTATGCCCTCTCCGGTGGTGAACGAAGACGTGTGGAAGTTGCACGTGCACTGGCCATCGATCCCCGCTTTATATTGCTTGATGAGCCCTTCGCCGGAGTGGATCCCTTGGCGGTCGGTGACATACAATCAATCATCCGCCACCTGAAAAATCGTGGCATCGGTATTCTGATCACCGATCATAACGTTCGTGAGACCTTGGGAATCTGCGACCGAGCCTATATCCTTTCTCAAGGACAGGTTCTGGCAAAGGGATCACCCAACCAGGTTGTCACCAATGCCAACGTGCTCAAGATGTATCTGGGCGAAGAGTTTAAAATGTAGCCGCCGCACAAACGGTACTGTTCGTGACGGGTTGAGAAACGTGGATTATTACGGGGTGTAGAGATGGCTCTGGGCATGGAACTGAAGCTCCGGATGGGAATGCAACTGGTGATGACACCCCAGTTGCAGATGGCTATCCGCCTGTTGCAGATGTCCAATCTGGACCTCCAGGAGTATCTGCAGGAGGAGCTGGAGAAGAATCCTTTGCTGGAGCAGGTAGAAGAGACGCAGGCTGCCGCTTCGGAGAACAAAGGAGAAGAGGCACCGGCCACCGCCCCGGAAAAGAGCGAATCCGAAGACGCTGCAGCCAAAAGCGATGAGAATTTCGAAGAGCCCGACCCCACCCCGACCACTGCCGATGAGAACAAGCTGACCGAGGATATGCCGGTCGATGCCGACTGGTCGGACGTCTACAACGAGTCGTTCGGTCCCTCGACCAGCGGCTCTCTGGACCCGTCGGATGCCCCCTCGCTGGAGAATACTCTGGTGCGTGGCGAGTCGCTTCAGGATCATCTGATCGACCAACTGGGCCCCTCAGCCATGGATGAACGGGAACGCACTCTCGGGATGACGATCATCGATGCCATCGATGACAACGGCTATATGACCCAGGATCTGGAAGGATTGGCGCAGGTCACAGGGGCAACTCTTGATGAAATTGAGGATGCCCTGGTCCTGATCCAGTCGTTTGAACCAGCCGGTGTTGCCGCCCGCTCTCTTGCTGAATGCCTTCTTCTTCAACTGAAAAGCTTGAAGATGGCAAAATCACCCTACACGGACCTTCTTGATCACCTGGACGAACTGGCCCGTCGAGATTTTCGCAAACTTTCCCGCGTGCTTAAACTCACAGAAGAGGAGCTGACGGAAGCGGTCAGTTTCATCCTCTCACTCAATCCTAAACCAGGGCTTCTGTTCGGAAGCGATCAAGCAGGTTATGTTGTTCCGGATGTCCATGTGGTCAAGCGTAAAGGGGAGTGGGTAGTTGAAATCAATCCGGACACCGTTCCCCGACTGCGTGTGAACACCTTCTATCAGAATATGGTGAGCAAACAGGCCTCCACTGAACAGGAGAGAAAATTTCTATCGGAAAATGCCCGTTCCGCTCAGTGGTTGATCAAAAGTCTTGAGCAGCGTTCAAGCACGATTTTTCGAGTGGCCGAGAGCATCGTCCGTTTTCAGCAGGAGTTTTTCGAGCTGGGACCGGAATACCTGAAACCACTGATTTTGAAAGATGTTGCAGATGACATCGGGGTGCATGAGTCCACGACATCCCGCGTAACCAGCAACAAGTACATGCATACCCCCCGAGGAATCTTCGAGTTGAAATACTTTTTCAGCTCCTCACTGTCATCCAATACCGGTGAAGCGCACTCTTCGGAAGCCGTCAAATTTAAAATACGTAAATTGATCGACAGCGAGACCCCTCGTCGTCCATACTCAGATGAGAAGATCGCCAAAATGTTGAAGGAAGAGGGCATCAAGGTTGCACGGAGGACAGTTGCCAAATACCGGGAATCCATGGGCATCCCGTCCTCTTCACGGCGGAAACGTCTGTCACCGGTCGGAAAATAGAACCACGGCGGTCCTCACGTGCGGTTCCCATGACACAGAGATGTGTATAGAACCGCGACGGTGTGACATGATCTGCACTCAATCGATGTCTTGAAATTGACGGAAGTGCACTGAACACGCCCCTTTCCAACCGTTTTCTATTGTCGCAGCAGATGCGCAGTGTGTTCAGTTCGATCCTGATTGACTCTGACGATGGGCATGCACCATGCAGTTGGCACAGCTTTTCAGTGAACCCAGAATCAGCCCGAAACTCTCCGGTGTTACCAAAGAGGACATCCTCCTTGAAATGGCGACACTGATCGCTTCCGATCTCTCTTTGGCCACGCCACAACGCGTCTTCGACATCCTGACCGAAAGAGAACAGTTAGGGACCACGGGGATAGGCCACGGCATCGCTATTCCCCACGGAAAGATGAATGGGCTTACCGAGCCCATAGCTGCTCTTGGGTGTTCTGAGAACGGGGTTGATTTCAAATCACCTGACGGAAAAAACGCCTATATTATCATAGCACTCCTCTCTCCTCAGGAGGATAGCAAAGCGCATCTGCAAGCGCTGGCGAGCATCGCCCGTCAGCTCCATCGACCTGGGATCAGGAAGGAGCTTCTGAATATGGAAGCCCCCTCGACGGAAGCACTTCTGAAGATTATCACCTCATCTGCCGACAGCCACTAGAAGGGACCACCGTGCGCACTATCGATCAACTGGTTCTTGTCACCGGACTCTCCGGGGCTGGAAAATCGAGCGCTCTTCACTATCTGGAAGACCTTGGCTTCTTCTGGGTCGATAATCTACCCCTCTCCATGATTCCGGCGTTTCTGGCTCACTTTGAAGAGACCGGACAGGAGGTACGCCGCGTTGCTGTGGGTATCCATGTCAGGGATGAGAGCTGTCTTGCGCCTCTGGAACTGGTGAGAGCTACCCTCGGCACCATGGTCAAGCGGATGGAGAGCCTCTTCATGGAGGCTGATCTGGACATCATCGTCACCCGTTACCGGGCAACGCGGAGACGGCACCCCATCGCCGTGGATAAGACAATCCGTGAAGCGGTCAATAGAGAAGCCTCTCTGTTGGGACCAATCAGAGCGATGGCTGACCATGTGATCGACAGTTCGAGCTTGACGGTACCACAGCTGAAAGATCGTCTCGACATTCTCTTTCAAGATGACCCGAAATCAGATCTCCTTGTCTTTGTTCGCTCTTTTGGGTTCAAATACGGAACCACCACGGACGCGGACATCGTGCTGGATGGCCGCTTTCTTGCCAATCCCTACTATGATCCGGAACTGCGCCTTCTGACGGGGCAGGATGAATCGGTCCAGAACTACTTGGAGAAGGATGGAGAACCGGTTGCCTTTCTCAATCGTTTACAAGAGCTGTTCAATTATCTGATACCCCGATATCAACAAGAGAAAAAAAGATATCTCACCGTCGATATCGGCTGTACCGGTGGTTGCCACCGCTCGGTCTATCTGGTTGAGAAATTGAGCGTCCGCCTCCGTGAACAGGGCTATCGTGTTGCAACACGGCATCGGGATATGGAGCGGGAAGTGAGCACTGCCAGGGAACATGCGGCAAGAATCAAATGAGTTAACACGGACATCTCAATCGATGGCGGTTTCTTTTCCCAGCCCCTTGCTTCGACAGTTATTCGTCTCGGTTGGAAAAAGAATCAAAAAAGATCAAAGTACCCGGCAATAGATCCGGGTTAAGCATCTCTGACGCACTATAGAACAAAGAGCTGAAGAGATTCGAGAAAGAGACTCAAACGGAGTGCGGGAACGTGGCAATCGTCGAACAACGCATCACTATTCTCAACCGTCTGGGCATGCATACCCGTGCTGCCGCCAAATTCGTCTTTGAAGCAGCTCGCTATCGTTGTGACATCCAGGTCAAGAAGGATGGGCTCACGGTGGATGGAAAAAGCATCATGGGTCTGATGATGCTGGGGGCCGGAAAAGGCGATGTTGTCGTTATCGCAGCCGAAGGTCCGGATGCCGACTCCGCCATCAAGAAACTCACCAAGCTCGTGGGACGCAAATTCCACGAAAAGGGGTGACGGTATGAGCAACCCGCCGCTTCCCGATCACTACACCCCACCTGATCTTGATCCCAGCAGGGAGCATCAGGCGGTTCGTGGCATTGGTGTCTCGGCGGGATACTCCATCGGTGTGGCACATCTGGTGGACCGCAGCATGCCCGACTTTCCCGAGTATTGCGTGACACCTGCTCATATTGAGGAGGAACGGCAACGATTCCTCGACGCCCTTTCCGTTTCTCGCCAACAACTGCGTGATGTTCGTGATCGGGTGATTCAACAGGATCTCCACAATCCGGAACTTCTCTACATTCTGGATGCCCACCGGTTGATTCTCGAAGATGGCATGTTACGCGAGGGGACGCTGGCCTACATCGATCAGAAGTGTAATGCAGAATGGGCAATCAAGAGATACCTGGATGATGTAACGACACTTTTTCTTCAGATGGATGATATCTGCCTGCGGGAAAAGCAGCGAGACATCGAGCAGGAGTGCAAACGGGTCATGCACAATCTACTTGGCGCCCGTCCCGAACAGTTCTACGCATTCATGCACCCGGTGATCCTTGTTGCTGAAGATTTCAGCCCCTCGGACACACTCCTGATGAACCGAGAAGGTGTCCTGGGCTTCGTCACTCAGATGGGAGGCCCCACTTCGCATACCGCCATTCTGGCCCGCTCTCTCGGTCTCCCGGCCATTGTCGGTGCTCCGTTCACGACTCACCACATCCATGCCGGTGATCCTCTGATCATTGATGGTGTGGACGGCATTCTCCATATCCACCCTGACGATGCCACCCTCACGGACTACGAAAAACGCCGTCGTCGTTTTAATGCGCTGCAGAAAGAGCTCCAGGAAACACCAACAGGTCCGGCAAGAACCAAAGACGGGCACAGGATACTTCTCAAAGCCAATATTGAACTGGAGGAGGAGGCGGATTCCGCTTTCAGGCAAGGGACCGATGGCATCGGTCTCTATCGAACTGAAAACCTCTACATGAACCGCACAGCAATGCCGGACGAAGAGGAGTTGACCGGCATCTTCTCCCGCATTGTTCAGACCATGCACGGTCTCCCGGTCACCATACGCACCCTGGATATCGGGGGAGAAAAGCAGAGTGAGGTATTCTGGAACAGCCTGGACCATGACACGCCCAATCCGGCACTGGGAGTGCGTGCCCTCCGACTCTGCCTGCAGCGGGAACCCGCCGTCTTCCAGACCCAGATTCGGGCGATACTTCGCGCGGGAGTCCATGGACCGGTACGCATTCTCTTCCCCCTGGTCTCCGATGTGGGTGAGGTAATCGAAGCACGATCACATCTGGACAAGGCTCGCACTTCCCTAGACGAAGAGGGCATCCCCTATCTCACTGATATTGAAGTGGGCTGCATGATTGAAGTACCCTCTGCTGCGCTTACAGCGGACATCATCGCTCCCCATGTCGATTTTTTCAGCATCGGCACCAATGATCTGATACAATTCGCCTTCGGTATTGATCGGATGAACAGCGCTGTCTCCTATCTCTATCAACCTGCCCATCCAGCAATGATACGCCTACTGAAAAGCGTATGCGATGCCGGCCACGATCACGGTGTCCAGGTGATGTTGTGTGGTGAAATGGCCGGTGATCCGAGATTGGCAACACTCCTCGTCGGGTTGGGATTGGACGGCCTTTCGGTCTCCCACACCACCTTACCGGTGATTCGGCGCATGATTCACTCCCTCAGCTACCAGGATGCAAAACAGATGGCTGAAGAGTTGTTAATATCCGGGACAACCGACGCTATCCTCGACCAGCTCAATACCCTGGTGCAAAACACACTCGGGAGCAGCATGTCGGACATCTCTCAGCACTCCCGGAAAGGACCACAATAACCCCAACACTCACGAGCTTTCTGAAGACCTTTTGACAGACAGCCACATGGATGTTTGTCGGGACGTTAGTTAATGGATTATCCATACATGTTGCGTACTATTTCATTGTATTTTCATGTATAGATTATTCCATTTACTCATCTTTGCTCACAGCCTTCGTCAACAGCATTGATGACAGCCTCCTCACTCCATCGGAAAGCAAAACCTGGACGTCGATCCTCCGTCTATTGCATTTGAAATGAAACCATGCGTTGGCATGGGTTGACGTAGCACGCTCCAGGGCATACAAGAATAGGTTCAGAATCTTACATGCAGATGTTGGGATTTCATTGACCGTTTTGGAGAAAGAAGAATGGCACGCACCTACCTGTTTACATCCGAGTCCGTCTCAGCTGGCCACCCCGACAAGGTTGCCGATCAGATTTCCGATGCGATTCTGGATGCGGTTCTGGCCCAGGATCCCAAAGGCCGGGTTGCCTGTGAAACCCTGGTCAAAACCGGCCAGGTGGTGATTGCGGGTGAAATCACCACAACAGCAAACGTCGACTTCGCTGGTGAAGCACGCAAGGCAATCAAGGATATCGGCTACATTGGTGCTGACCTGAAATTCGACTATAACTCCTGCGGTGTTCTGACCGCCATTGAAGAGCAGTCTCCCGACATTGCCCAGGGTGTTAATGAAGGGGAAGGGCTCAATCTGGAGCAGGGTGCCGGTGACCAGGGCTTGATGTTTGGTTACGCCTGTGATGAAACCGATGTCCTGATGCCTGCAACCATTCACTATGCGCACAGGCTGATGGAAGCCCAGCAGAATCTTCTGCACTCCGGCAAATACGACTGGATCCGACCGGACGCCAAGTCACAGGTGACCATTCGCTACGACAAGAAAGGCGTCCCACAACATGTGGATGCCATCGTCATCGCCACCCAGCATGGTCCAGATGTGGACCACGCTACCATCGAAGAGGTGATGATCGAAGAGGTTGTGAAACCGGTTATCCCGGCCAACCTGCTCAAAGGTGGTGATACTGCGTATCACATCAATGCCACCGGTCGTTTCGTCTTGGGAGGCCCAGCTGGTGATTGCGGCGTGACGGGGCGTAAGATCATCGTTGACACCTATGGCGGTGCAGCCGGTCACGGTGGCGGTGCCTTCTCGGGTAAGGATCCTTCCAAAGTGGATCGCTCCTCTGCCTATATGGGACGCTACGTGGCCAAGAATCTTGTCGCTGCCGGTGTGGCGAAAAAGTGTCAGATCCAGGTTGCCTATGCCATTGGCGTCGCCCAACCAGTCTCCATCAACGTCGATACCTTCGGTACAGGCAAGCTCTCCGACGCCAAGATCGAGAAACTGGTTAGGGAGCTGTTCGACCTCCGCCCCAAAGCAATCATTCAGCAGCTTGACCTGCTGCGTCCCATCTATCGTCAGTTTGCGGCACTGGGCCACTTTGGCCGTGAGATCCCCGACTGCACCTGGGAACGTACCGACAAGGCTGAGGAGATCAAAGCTGCTGCCGGTATCAAATAATCAAGCAGGAATCTTCTGAAATAACTGAAGCCCTGAATCAATCGTAATCAGACGCCCGCCCTCTCCTGATGAGGGCGGGCGCATCCATATCTTAAGGAGCAGAAACAATGACACCCGCCAATACGGCTGAACAACTGAAAGTGGCCGACGGCTTCACTGATTACAAAGTTGCCGACATCTCTCTGGCCGATTGGGGCCGTCGTGAAATTGCCATTGCCGAAACCGAAATGCCGGGACTGATGGCTCTACGTGAAGAGTATGGCGATCAACAACCCCTGAAGGGAGCCCGTATCGTTGGCTGCCTACACATGACCATCCAGACGGCTGTTCTCATTGAGACCCTGACCGCCCTGGGCGCTGAAGTGCGTTGGTCCTCCTGCAATATCTTCTCCACGCAGGATCATGCTGCCTCAGCCATCGCTGCCGCAGGTATTCCGGTTTTTGCCTGGAAAGGAGAAACCGAAGAGGAGTTTTGGTGGTGCATCGATCAGACTATTGAGGGTCCCAATGGCTGGAAGCCCAACATGATCCTCGACGACGGTGGTGATGTCACACTGGTTCTACACCGTCCAGAACATGCTGAAACCATGAAGGGTATTCGCGGGCTCTCCGAAGAAACAACCACAGGGGTCCATCGCCTCTATGAGATGGTGGAAGAGGGCAGCCTCAAAATTCCCTCTTTCAACGTTAATGACTCCGTCACAAAATCCAAGTTCGACAATCTCTACGGTTGCCGTGAGTCGCTGATTGACGGTATCAAACGGGCAACGGACGTGATGATCGCGGGTAAA
>JADGBX010000103.1 GCA_015231265.1 Magnetococcales bacterium
ATGGACAGCAGAGGTCACTGACAGGGCGTCAGATCGGTAAGAACGGGGAAGGAGCGTTCTCAATACGGGGGATACGATCCTGCCCCTCCATCGTGAAGGGGCAGGTGGGTCACACGTTACATGGCGGTCTGTTTCGCCCCTTTGGCCAGCGCTTGCAACAGGAGGAGCGGGTTTTTGCGACGCGGTTTGGCGGTGCGAACCAGAAAGACACTTCTGGAGTTGGTCCGGTTGCCTTTTTTCAGCACTTTTTTGCCATAACGGGATTTCCGCGTAATAGGAAGATCAGGGATACGGCTATCTTTCAGCGTGATTGTCCGATTCTGAAACTGGAGCGTCACGGTTTTGGGTGTAATGGCGGTGACGGTGGCCCCATCAATGATGTCATCAACAGTCACCAGACGGTCGTTGATGATGGCACTGTTGCGCACATAGCGGGTTCTCGACGTGAGAATGCCGTCGATATGCCAGCGTCCGGCAATCTCATCATTACTGACATCGGGAGCGACGGGAGCGATGGTTTCCGGCGCATACTTCTGAACCATCACATGGTGACGCCGCGCAGTCTTGAGGGTGTTCACGTCCACTTTGGCCACCACGAAGGAGTGGAGTTTGGGAGGGGACGAGGTGATCTCTTCTGCCTGGGCCTGTAGAGGCAAGGCTGTAACGAGTAGAGCTGCCGTCAGCAGAGTAGCCGCTTTGTAGAGAGGCCGAAACAGAGGGCGGTGAGGCGCGTTGGTGTGATCGTCGGCAGTGCCGTCCCATGCGCAACGCTGCGGATCGGTTTTGGAGTTGCCGCTCTGGATTCTGGGGGTCGCCACGTCTTCACCTCATGTTCGCTTGACCACCGGTTCGGCAAGTGCCACCCGGCGGTGTGTTCCGTTACACAATGGTGAAGCAAGATATCTGCCATGCCTGTCATAATGAATGATTATGTCAGACACGGGGAAGCAGTCGTGGTGAATCGAAGAGTGAATTGGTGGTCAGCCCGGTGCTTCGGGGGGATTGATCATCGCAGCAGAGTCATCACTTTGGGCCTCGGCGACATGAACGCGACGCCCTTCGATGGAGAGCCTGCCCTGGACGAAGAGACGAACCGCCAGAGGGTAGGTGCGGTGCTCCTGACGGAGAATCCGACCCGCCAGAGTTTTGGCATCATCATCCGGGAGAATGGGAACCGCCGCCTGGGCGATGATCGGCCCGGTATCGACCCCTTCATCGACGAAGTGCACCGTGCATCCGGAGAAGCGAACACCGGCATCCAAAGCTGCTTGTTGCACGTCCAGTCCAGGAAAAGAGGGCAGCAGGGCGGGATGAATGTTGATCAGCCGTCCCTGAAAACGGTCGACGAATCCCGCTGTCAGAATGCGCATGAAACCGGCGAGACAGACCAGATCCACCTCAGTCTCTTCCAGCACATCGCCCATGGCCTGATCAAACGCTTCCCGGCTGTCGAAGTCGCGGTGTTTGATCACGCGGGTGGGGATGCCCGCCTTTTCCGCCCGCTCCAGGCCGAAGACATCCGGCTTGTTGCTGATCACCAGGGCGATGCGGCCCGGGATGTAGCCGGAGGCGCAGTTGTCGATGAGGGATTGCAGGTTGGAGCCGCTGCCCGAGATCAGAACGGCGATTTTTGGGGTATCAGTCACGGAAGATCACCTGGGAGTCATCGGTGGTGTTACGAGCGGCGATGTGGCCGATCAGTATGGGGGTCTCGCCGGAGGCGCGCAGAGAAGCCAGAGCGCTATCCGCCTGATCGGAGGGGATTACCAGGATCATGCCGATGCCGCAGTTGAAAGTGCGCAGCATCTCGTCGCGTTCAATGTTGCCGAGGGATTGCAGGAGAGTAAACGCCTCGGGAATCTCCCAGGTGTTGAGATCCACTTCCGCCCGGGTCGATTCAGGAAGAATACGGGGTATATTCTCCTGGAAGCCGCCACCGGTCACATGGACGATCCCTTTGACGGTGTGCTCTTGCAAGAGCGCCATCACCGCTTTGACGTAGATGCGGGTGGGGGTGAGCATCGCCCGACCCAGGGTGGTGTCACCGAAGGGGGCATCGATGCCCGGGCCATCGGGATCGAGGATCAGTTTACGGATCAGAGAGTAGCCGTTGGAGTGGGGACCACTGGAGGCGAGGCCCACAAGAAGATCGCCGGGACAGATATCCTTGCCGTCGATAATCTTCTTCTTGTCCACCACGCCGACGGCGAATCCGGCCAGATCGTACTCGCCATCGCCATAGAAGTCGGGCATCTCGGCGGTTTCACCACCGATGAGAGCGCAGCCGGATTGGCGGCAGCCCTCGGCTATGCCTTCGACCACATTGGCGGCGGCTTCCGGATCGAGCCGACCGGTTGCAAAGTAGTCGAGAAAGAAGAGCGGTTCCGCGCCCTGAACGATCAGATCGTTCACCGACATGGCCACCAGGTCGATGCCCACCGTATCGTGGACATCGGTGAGAAAAGCCAGTTTCAACTTGGTGCCAACACCGTCGGTGGCCGAGACCAGGACGGGATCGTCATAGGCGTCGGCGTCGAGATCGAACAGCGCGCCGAAACCCCCGAGATCGGACCGGACTTCCGGGCGATGGGTGGAGGCAACGGCCCGTTTGATCAAGGAGACCAAGCGGTTGCCGCTGTCGATATCAACTCCGGCGTCGCGATAGGTCATGGAGGGGCGGTCAGGATCGTGGTCCTGAACCGTTTTGGAGTCTGGGTCCGACATGGGTGTACGCTCCATCGGCAAGAGTCGTCTTTTATGAAAAAGCAGGGTACACTACACAGTGTCAAGGTCAATGGATGGCACCCCTCTGTAGAGACGGTGCTTACCATCCTCTTTATGTGTTTTGCGAGGTGGTTTTCGTGGACAGGAAATCGGGTCCGACGTTCAGAAAGTGGCAGATTTCAGCCGCATTCATCGTAGGGATATTGACGCTGGTATCGGGTGCGGTTCCGGCATCTGCGGAGTCATCCATCGACTGGAGTGATGGCACTACCTCGGCATCCACACCCCAACAGTCGGCACAACCGGCTCCATCCGCACGGTCGACTCCCGGCAGCACGGAATTTGAACGCGCCATATCGGAGGGAGCGTCCTCACCGGCTCAGCCTCCGGCGGCTGGGCGTGTTTCGGCAGCGGATGTCACCGAGCCGACCGTAGCGACCCGCCCGAAAAAAACCTCTCTTTACCATGTCAAAGGGGTGGAGGTGTACATCTCCCTTCCAGCGCCCAAAGGGAAGGATCTGCGACGTCAGGCGATCGCCGAAGGGCAGAAGATCGCCTTCTGGCATCTGATGAAGCGCATGGTCACCGTCAGTGAGCGGGTTCGCAACCTCAAGAATCTGCGTCGCGCTTCCCGATTCGTCAAAGGGATGGTGCGTCGGGCAGTGGTGCGGGAGCGGCGCCTTCCTGACGGGTCGGCCATCCTCTACACCGTTGATGTCCAGTTCGATCCCAAGCAGGTGCGTGGGGTGATGGCCCGTTATCGTCTGACCTATAATGAGATCGCCTATCCGCCGGTCCTGATTATCGGTCGCACCCGGTCGGGAAGACCGATGGAGTGGACGCATATCCTGGAAGAGGAGGCGGTGCGTTTCGGCTTGCCTCTGAAACGTCCCATCAACGACATGGAAGATGTGATGAACCTCTCCTGGGACAAGGTGATGGCAGGAGATAAGCGGGTTGCCGGATGGGCACGCAAACGGTACGGCGCATCGAGAACCTGGGCAGTCTCTACCGATTTCAACATCCCCTCAAGTACCAGTGTTGACGAAGAGGAGGGGTGGGAGCCCCGGCTCTACGAAGCAACCGCTCGCCTGGTGGTCAACGGCACCTCCGGTCGGCGGCGCCTGGTGGGCAAGGCGCACGGCTACTACAGCGATGCCGATGAGGCAAGAACCTGTCTGCGCCGCTCTTTGGCCCGTCAGTTGCTTTCCAGAGTGATGGATGGCTGGATTCAGTCGCATGCCATCAATCCGGAACTCCGCCATCTTGTTGCCGTGCGGGTTCGTTTCGGCAGTGAGTTGGAGCCGTATGCTGCTTTCGTCAAAGCGCTGCGCCGCATCTCCGGTGTTATGCAGGTGCGGTATCCGGAGTTGCGTGCTAATGAAGCGCTACTCACCGTGGACTACCAGGGTACGGATGATACCTTTATCCGCGCTCTTAACGGTCTCGGACTGCCGATCCGGGTTGATCACTATGCGCAGGAGATTCAGGTTCGGATCCTCTGACGTTGCCGGTAATGGTCGCCAAAGCGTTGACGACTACTCTCCGGTGATTCGGTCGGAGGGTATGCCTTCTTTCATCCGGGTGACCCGACACTGTGAACGGACAGCAGCTTTTACTCGATCTTCCGCTTTCGGTTCCAGCGGCTACCTTCGACGCCTTTGTGCTCTCCGAGGGGAACCGTCTGGCATACGATGCTCTTCATCGATTGTCATCCCTTCCTGCCGGTGGTGTCACTCTGACCGGTGGCGAGGGGGTGGGGAAATCCCATTTATTGCAAGCGGCGGTGCATGCGCGGCAGAAAGCAGAGGGGGAGGGCAGTGCCGTCCATCTCAATCTGGACGATCTTCTGCTTGAGCAAAATCTGGGGTTGGGTGATAGCCTTGAGGAGATGCTCAGTCACCATCTGGATCGGGTGGCGGCGTGCCGTTTGGTCACGCTTGATACGCTGGAGCGCTCCAGGGAGATTCCGGTTCTTCAGGAGGTGGCGCTCTTTCTCTACAACGCCATGCGCGCCCGCAAGGGCCATCTGGTCGCAGCCAGCCGCAGCTCTCCTGCCGAGTGTGACTGGATGCGGCCCGATCTGCGTACCCGTCTGCTCTGGGGGCCGGTGATCGAGCTCGAACAGCCTGACGAACCGGAGCTTGAGGCGATCCTTGCCCGCATGGCCCAGGCACGGCAGGTTGCTATCAGTCCCGAGTTGTGCCGGTTTTTGCAACGCCGATTGCCGCGCAGTGTTCCGGACTATCGGCAGGCTCTGGAGACGCTCGATCGAGCAGGGCTTCAGAGACAGCGGCCTCTGACCGTGCCGTTGGCCAAATCGGTTCTCGGTCTGTGATTCCATCTCCATGAATCTATCCGGTAGAGGGGGTGCTTCTCATGTTGGAACCGGTTCTGATCTACTGTCCCTATTGCGGTGAGGCGATTGTGACCCAGGCGGACTGCTCTGCCGGCAATCAGGAGTATATCGAGGATTGTCAGGTGTGCTGCCGACCGATCATCATGACCCTGGAAGTGGATGAGGATGGTCGTTTGATCGCCCTGGATACCCGGCGTGAGGATGAGTGATCTGGGAAGTGGGGGGGTGTTCACGCCTCTTCAGTGTTCACGCCTCTAAAATGAAGTACGCAACGCCGCTCCCTGCCAAGTTATTGTGGCGCTGCCGTATCAAAGCTACCCGTGACCGTCTGTTGATTCTCTCTCAATAGAGCCCATCATCCACGGACGGTAGATTCTCTTCAATCAGTGTCGTTTCCGCCTGTTCCGGATGCTGCCCCACCTTGAACGCCTCCAGAACCGCCCGTTTTGTGGCGGGGGAGACCATGGTTCCGGTCTCTCCATCCACCTGCTCCATGTGGATGCCGCGGGGAACGGTGAAGTCGGTGTGCGGTTGGTCTTTCAGGGCTTCCCGCATGAAGTCGATCCAGATGGGCAGTGCCGCTTTGGAGCCCGCTTCCCGATAGCCCAACGTCTTGTAGTCATCCCGACCAACCCAGACCCCGGTGACCAGGGAAGGGGAGTAGCCCATGAACCAGGCGTCCCGGTAGTCGTTGGTGGTGCCGGTTTTGCCAGCGAGATGGCGGCCCAGTTTCTTCGCTTTGATGCCGGTGCCACGTTGGACGACGCCTCGCAGCATGTGAGTCACCTGATAGGCGGTCTCCGATGGGATCATCTGCCGACCGAAGAGCGCTTTGGAGCCTGCTGGGGCAGTGTTAAGTTGGCTCTGTTCGCCGGGGTCGTTGTGGCAGAGCAGGCAGTCACCGCCGGCATGACGGTGGATGGTGCGCCCGAATCGATCTTGAACTCTGGCGACGTAGACCGGTTTCACCAGACGACCACCATTGGCGAGAATGCCGTAGGCGGAGGTCATCTGCAGAGGTGTGAATCCCACCGATCCAAGCGCCACCGACAGATCCCGTCGTGAAGCGGGGATCACCAGTCCGAAACGGTTGGCGTAGTCGATCACCGTATCCAGACCCAGCGTTTTGGTCAGTCGAATAGTGACCAGGTTTCGCGACTTCTCCAGGGCAACGCGCAGGGTGGTGGGGCCGTAGAATTTATGGCCGTAGTTCTCCGCCCGCCACATTTTGACCGCGCCGGTATCCTCATCCTTGTAGGTCATGGGGATGGGGCTGTCATCCACCCGGCTGACCGGGCTGTGATTGTTGTCCAGTGCTGCGGAGAAGACGAACGGTTTAAATGCGGAACCCGGTTGCCGATGGCTCTGGGTGGCCCGGTTGAACTCGCTGCGGCGGTAGTCGTAGCCGCCGACCATGGCCAGAATCTGACCCGTGTGGGGATCCAGGGCCACAAGGGCTGCTTCGGCATCGGGAAGCTGGGCCAGTTTCGGCCAGGAGAGGGGATCCTGCGCATCTGCCGGCTGTATCAGGATGATATCCCCGACATTCAGGACATCCGCCACCTTGTTGATCTTCTTGCCGAGGCGTTTCCACTTGCCCACTCGGGGGCGTGCCCATGAGACCGCATCGAAATCGAGAAAGCGCTCATTCCCTTCTGTGGTCAGAACCCGGGCGACGCTTTTATCTCGTTTCAACCATTTCTTCTTCTCTTTTTTCTTTTTGGGTCCTGGGCGTTGTGGCAGATCAGCAGGCGTCTCTTTCAGAATCTCAAGAACCACCGCTTTAACCAGGGGAGAGATAGTGTCCTCTTCCTTTTCAGAGGCCATCCAGTTTTTAAGGCTCTCTTCACTCAACGTCTCAAGCCGGTTCAGGGCGCCGCGATAGCCGTGACGACTGTCATACGCCTTCAGGCCGGCCCGAACCGCTGCATGGGCGGCTCGTTGCAGAGAAGGATCCAGGGTCGTATAGATGTCCAGTCCACCCCGATAGAGTTGACGGGCGCCCCACTCGCTGCGGATCGTGCGCCGGACATGCTCCAGATAGTGGGGAGAGACCTGTTCCAGCGGAGGACGGGAGCGCGCCAGCCCCAAGGGGTTGGCCAGAGCAGCATCGTACTGGGCCTGGGTGATGAAATTGAGCTCCAACATGCGAACCAGTACCAGCGTCATCCGTTTTTTGGCCACCTTGGGAAAGCGCCAGGGGTTGTAGTTGCTGGGCGCTTTTGGTAGAGCCGCCAGCATCGCCATCTGGCCGAGGGTCAGTTCCGTCACGTCGCGGTCGAAGTAGATGCGTGACGCCGCCCCCACACCGTACGCTCCGGCGCCAAGGTAGATCTGATTGAGGTAGAGCTCGAGAATCTCATCCTTGGTGAAGCGCTCTTCGATACGAAAGGCGAGAATCACCTCTTTGATCTTGCGCTTGATCTTGCGTTCGGAGGTGAGCAGAAAGGTTTTGGCCACCTGCTGGGTGATGGTGGAGGCGCCTTGAACCACGCGTCCCGCCTTGAAGTTGGCCAGGGCGGCGCGGAGAATACCTTTGAAATAGATGCCTGGATGGTCGTAAAACTGAGCATCCTCAATGGCAAGAAACGCCTTGACCAACATGGGCGGCACGTCGGCTCTCGGGACGAACCGACGACGTTCGATGTAGAACTCACCCAACAACTGATAGTCCCGCGCATAGACGCGGGAGGTGAGACTCGGGCGATAATCCGCCAGTGTGTTCAGGGTTGGTAAATCTCTTGCATACCGCATATAGACGGCCCAGGCGTAAACACCTCCCGCCAGAGAGCCGAGTAGGAACAGCGTTAAAAACAGCTTGAGAAAGACACGCCTCTTCCGTTTGACGGGAGGGGGCGGTGGCGTATCACCGGAGATGGCCCCGTCGTGAGACTCGCCACTGCGGGGAGTGGAGGGCGGATTGGCCGTGGGTGTGCCGTCAAAGGCGGGCTCCTGCCTGCCGCTTCCATGCCGCTCGTCGTGGTGATGTTTGCTGCTCATGCCTGGCGTGCAACCGGAGTCCTGAGGTGGTTGATGCTCCGTATCGGTGTTACATTCGGGGCTGCTTCCCATTCCGCAATCGTTCGGAAGTCGGAAGTGGCCGGAAATGGATAATCCGAACGGAGGGTTCCGTTGAACGTTTGCTTGCCGGAACCAGCGAATTATCTTACTGTGTTTGGATTCGATATTCACCGATAAAACCGGGGGCGGTCGAACGGGCCGAATTATGTTCTCATTCTCGTCATTCACACCACTGGTTGGTTTGGACATCAGCACCACCGCGATCAAGGCAGTGGAGTTGCGTCCTGCTGGCAAAGGTTGGCGCCTCTTCAAGGCAGGCGTCAAATCCCTGCCGCCCGATGCTGTCGGCGAAGGCAAGGTTAAGGATGTGGAGGCGGTCTCCGCCGCGATACGCGAGTTGATGAGTGAGGCCAAGATCACGACCAAACAGGCCGCGATCTCCATCAGTGGCTCGGCGGTGATCATCAAGCAGATCCAACTCGACCCCTTGGGGGAGTTGCAGTTGGAGGATCAGATCAATCTGGAAGCGGAGGAGTATATCCCGTTTGATATCGAGGATATCTTTCTCGATTTCCAGATCCTGCACACGCCCAAGGCCAAGAAGAAAAAGAAGGGTAAGAAAGCGAAGACGGAACCGGCACCCGGCGCGCTCGATGACGAAGAGAAGATGGATGTTCTTCTGGTTGCCTGCAAAAAGGAGCTACTGGAGAACTATCAGCAGGCTCTCGAAGAGGCCGGACTCGAACCGAAAATGTGCGATCTGGATCTTTTTGCCGCCGCGAACGCCTATGAGCAGATCATCGATCCACCGAAACTGGGCAAAAAGGACGAGGGCTCGGTTGTGGCCGTTGTCAACACCGGTGCGACGATTCTGAATATCACGACACTGAAGCGCAAACCCAAGCAACCTGCGGGGATTCCCGTCTTTGCCCGGGATCAGGCATTTGGTGGCAAACGGTTGACGGAAGAGTTGCAAAGAAGCCTGGATCTCTCTGTTGAAGAGGCGGAACGCTTCATCTCGGCGGGTGGTCCTGATGATGGCAGTCCGCCACCGGAGAGTTACGAAGCGGACATTCTCGGGCCATTCATCGATCAACTGGCCGGGCAGATTAAACAGGCGTTGGACTTCTATGCCAGCAGTAACGCCGATGATCCCATCCAAAAACTCTGCCTCTCCGGCGGTTGCGCTCTGATTCCCGATATCGAAAATCGATTGGGCACTATCCTGGAGATGCCCGTGGCTGTCGCCGACCCTTTCGTGCCTCTGAAATCAGGTAAGATTACAGATTCCATGTCACCCTGTCTCAATATGCCGCCCCGCTTCATGGTGGCGTGTGGGCTGGCCATGCGGGGGCGTGATCTATGATTCTGATCAATCTCTTTCCCTATCGTGAGGAGCGGCGACAGAAGCTGGTCCAGAAGGTTCTCATCGCCTGGATGGTGGTGGCTGCTCTGGGTGTGACGGCGGCTTTTCTGGTCAACAGTTCCATCACGGAGCACATCGATACCCTCTCGGCAACAGAGAAGCGTAACAAGAAGACCATCACGGATCTCAAGGATCAGCTCGCCGATATCGACGATATCAAAGAGAAGCAGGGGATGGTCATCAAACGTCTGGAGACCATCGCCGATCTGAATCAGACTCGTGGTCAGACGATCAAGATTATCGATGCTCTCAGCCGTTCCATTCCGGAAAAAGCGTGGCTGACGGAGATCACGTCATTGAAAGGAAAGATCCTCCTGTCGGGTATCGCCCAGTCCAATGCCGATGTTGCGGAGTTCATGAAACAGTTGAAACAGTCCCCCTACTTCTCCTCCGTGGATCTGTCGAAGATTACACAGACCAAGAAACAGGATCAGAAACTCAAGGGCTTTTCGCTGGATATCGTCATCACCAAACCG
>JADGBX010000104.1 GCA_015231265.1 Magnetococcales bacterium
TTTTTTATGTCGATATTCTGCATGCAGTTGCGGCACTGGATGGCGCAACCCTTTGGCCCCATTCGCCGACCATGGTATCCTCTGCCACTTATCACAACTGATGACTCCCATGATGCCATCATCTCTTTCTGAAACAGGCTGTTCAGGCCGCTTCTCCACGGATGACACGATAGAATGAACGTCCAGCTCGAAAAAGATTACGACCACATCGCCATCGAACAGGAAGGCCGCGACCTCTGGGACGAGGCCGGCATCTACCGCTACGCCCCTCAGGAGGGCAAGCAGGTCTTCTCCGTGGACACCCCACCTCCCTACGTCTCCGCTGCCCATCTCCATGTGGGACATGCCATGTCCTACAGTCAGGCGGAGTTCGTGGTGCGCTACAAGCGCATGCGCGGCTACAACATCTTCTATCCCATGGGGTTCGACGACAACGGTCTGCCCACCGAGCGTTACGTGGAGAAGACCCACAAGGTGGACAAACGCAAGATCAGCCGTACCGACTTCCAGGATCTCTGCATCGCCGAGACCGGTCGTATCGCCAAGGTGTATGAAAAACTGTGGCGGGATCTGGGGCTCTCGGTAGACTGGACCCAGCGCTACTCCACCATCGATCCCAACTGCCGCCGCACGGCGCAGTTGTCGTTCATCGATCTGTTCGAAAAAGAGAAGATCTACCGCTCCGACGAACCGGTGATCTGGGACACCCACTTCGACACCGCCCTGGCACAAGCCGATCTGGAGTGGCTCAAGCGCCGGGGCCGCCTCTACGATATCCGCTTCTCCGCCCCCGACGGCACCCCTCTGGTGATCTCCACCACCCGTCCGGAGTTGATCCCGGCCTGTGTCGCCCTCTACTTCAATCCCGACGACGAGCGCTATCAGCACCTCAAGGAGGGCGAAGCAATCGTGCCGCTGTTCGAACACCGGGTACCCATCAAGACCTCCCCGGAAGTGGCCCTGGACTTCGGAACCGGCTTGATGATGGTCTGTACCTTCGGTGATGCCGAAGACGTCAAGAAGTGGAAAGAGGATAAACTGGATACCCGTATCTGCCTCGACCGCCGCGGCAAGATGACCGAACTGGCGGGCCGCTTCGCCGGAATGGATGCCGCCTATGCCCGCAAGCAGATCGTCAAGGATCTCAAAGACGGCGACTTCATCACCGGCGAGAAGACCGTGGAACAGAACGTGGCCATCGGCGAGCGCTCCGGGCAACCGATCGAGTTCGCCATGGAGCCGCAGTGGTTCATCCGACTGATGGCGCACCGAGACGAGTTCCTGAAACGGGCCGATGAGCTCAACTGGCACCCAGACTACATGAAAACCCGGCTCAAGGACTGGATCAACGGCCTGAAGTATGACTGGAACATCTCCCGGCAACGCTTCTACGGCGTGCCGTTCCCGCTCTGGTTCGTTCAGGAGACCGGGGAGGTGATTCTGGCCGACCGGGCCGATCTGCCCGTGGATCCCCTGGCAGACCCCCCTCCGGCCTGGGCACAGGAGAAATACAAAGGCATGACCATCGTCGGCGATCCCGACGTGATGGACACCTGGATGACCTCCAGCCTCTCTCCTCAGATCAATACTGGTTGGTATGATGCCGATCAGGCGGGCACGGAGATGGAGCTCTTCCCCATGACCCTGCGGGTGCAGGCGTTCGAAATCATCCGCACCTGGCTCTTCTACAGTGTTGCAAAAGCCCATTTCCATCAGGACTCCCTGCCCTGGACCGATGCCATGATCTCCGGCTGGGGTCTCAACGAACAGGGAAAGAAGATCTCGAAACGGGATCTGGAACGCTTCACCGACAAGAACGGCTTCAACCGCTACGACCCCAACGCCCTGATCGGCAAATATGGTGCCGATGCCCTGCGCTTCTGGGCCGCAGGCAGCCATCTGGGCCACGATCTACGCTATCACGAAAAGGATGTGCGTACCGGACGCCGAGGCGTGATCAAACTCTGGAACGTCGCCCGCTTCGCCACGTTGCAGTTGGAAAATTTCGATCCTTCCGCACCCCGCCCTGCCATCGCTGATCGCAATCTGGAGGATCGCTGGCTGCTGGTG
This sequence comes from Magnetococcales bacterium, assembly GCA_015231265.1. Lineage (GTDB taxonomy): Bacteria > Pseudomonadota > Magnetococcia > Magnetococcales > JADGBX01 > JADGBX01. Next base: position 2,071 of record JADGBX010000104.1, read on the forward strand.
GAGCTGCACCGCACCGTCCGCACCATGACCGAGCATCTCGACCGCTACGACTACGCCAACGCCCGCGATGCCCTGGAGAAGTTCTTCTGGAAGATCTACTGCGACAACTACACCGAGATCATCAAGGACCGCTTCTGGAACCCGGACCGCTTCAGCAGTGAGGCACTGCTCTCCACCCAGGCCACTCTCTATGAGGCTCTGCGCGTGGTGGTGGGGCTCTTCGCCCCCTATCTCCCCTTCGTTACCGAGGCGCTCTATCAGCGCATCTACCGGGAGAGCGAAGAGCCGGTCTCCATCCACGTCAGCGACTGGCCCGACTTCGACGCCGCCCTGGCCGATGATGACGGCGTGATCGCCGATATGGGCAAGGTTCTGGCAGTGCTGCAGGGAGTACGCTTCCTGCGCAGTGAGAACAAAATCTCTCAGACAGCCCGGTTGGAGAAGGTCTCGGTGGATCTGGAACAGGCCGACCCGGCGCTGGCCGCCTTCCTCACCGCCAACACGACCCTGTTGCAGTCGGCTCTGATGACCGAATCGCTGTTTTTTGAAGCAGCGGACGGCAAGGAGACCTCACTGGAAGGGGTGCGCGTCGGCCTGACACCCAAAATCGACCAATAACCGTAAAGTGGACGGCGCCTTCGAGAGTTGACCACCGAAGGCGCACCACACACATACGTCCGGAGGAGACCCCATGAAACGACCTGCACAGCGACTGGCCCTGATCTGCGCGTTGATTCTGATGGGGCAGCCCATGACGGCGACTGGAACCGGTTTCGAAACGCCACCTGCGCGCACGCCCGGTTCAGTGATTGCTGCCGACATTCTCGCCAATCCCCTCTACACCGTCCACGATCCGGTGGCCAGCGATGGCCGCTTCAATACCTACAGTATCACCGCCCCCTTCGGTGACATGGAGATCACCGGCAACGACATGTTGCAGGAGCGTCTCCAGGAGGCAGAGGCGGTCACCTCGATCCGCAAAGTACGCAAAACCGAGGCGTTCATCAAAGCGGTGGGCACCACGGCGGTGAGCCCCTTCTACATGGCGGCGGACATCATCCGTAACCCGGTACGCACCATTAAGGATATCCCGTCAGGAGTCGGTGCATTCTTCACCAAGATCGGCGACTCCATCTCCAGTCTTTTCGGGAGTGATGACGAAGAACCGGAAAACAAAAACCAGGAGTGGGCCAAGGAGATCTCAGGCTTCAATAAACAGAAACGACGCCTTGCTGCTCTGCTGGAGGTGGACCCCTATACCGACAACGCCGTTCTCCAAGAGGAGCTGACCGATCTCACTTGGGTCTATTTTGCCGGCAAGACCTCGGTGGATACCGCTCTCTCCGTTGCGCCCATCGGTGCGGTAGGGCTTGTGATAAGCGGGCTCAAGGCGTCGAATCAGCTTCAGAATCTTCTCAAGGAGAGTTCGCCGGAAGATCTGCTCAAAACCAATCAGGCGATCATGGTGAAACTGGGCCTGTCGGAGGATCTGCAGAAGCGCTTCCTCTACCACGACCACTGCACCCCGCGCCACCAGACGGTTCTCACCCACGCCATGGGAGAGTTGGAGAGCACCACCGGTCACGGCGCCCTCTTTGAGCTGGCCGCCGATGCCGGCAATGACCGCACCTGCCGCACCACCCAGAATCTAGCCGAGTTGATGGCGTGGTACCAAAACTCCGTGGCCGCTTTGACACGCATTGAATCGGTTGGCAACGATCTCCATATGGTGGATGACAACGGTGCCTGGATTCTTCCCGTCTGGGGGGACCATCTCCTCTGGACCTCAGAGCTTCAGGAGAGTCTGCACCGCTTGGAGCGCAACGCACCGCCGACGGCATTGCGTACCCTGCTCACCCCGGCCACCCTGTCGGAGACCGCCCGTCGGGAGCTCACCGCCCTGGGTGTTCGCATCATGGACCGGAGCATGCACCGGCCCCTGCGGGCACCAAAACCGGTGATCATCAAGGTGAATGAGTCGCAAGGGGATGAGGCGGTGGACCCCAACGCCCTCTGATGAATCTCAGAGCACATAGGCGTGACGGTTCGGTTGCTTAAGATGGTGAGGCTTTGCCCAGTAGGCGGCCTCTATGGTATAGATGATCACTTTTCGGAGTCCTCGCGCACATATTTTCGAGGACTCTTGTGTCCGATGTTCTTCAGGATAGATTGAGAGAGGCGTCCCATGTTCGCTGCTCTGGCGCGCAAAATTATTGGTTCCCGCAACGACCGTTATCTCCGTAAGCTCAAACCGCGGGTCGAAGAGATCAACGCTCTGGAAGCGACGATCAAGCCCCTTACCGATGAAGAGTTGCAGGCCAAGACCGGTGAATTCAAGGAGCGTCTGAAAAACGGCGCGACCCTGGAGGAGCTTCTCCCCGAAGCGTTCGCCGTCTGCCGTGAGGCGAGCTGGCGGGTGTTGGGCATGCGCCACTTCGATGTGCAGTTGATCGGCGGCATCGTTCTCCATGAAGGCAAGATCACCGAGATGAAGACCGGTGAGGGTAAAACGCTGGTGGCCACCCTCCCCCTCTATCTCAACGCCCTGGAAGGGCGTGGCGCCCATCTGGTGACCGTCAACGACTATCTGGCCACACGTGACTCCGAGTGGATGGGACGGCTCTTCAGCTTTCTCGGCCTCAGCACCGGCGTTATCGTGCATGGGCTGGATGACATCGAACGCAAAAAAGCGTACGACTCCGACATCACCTACGGCACCAACAACGAATTCGGCTTCGACTTTCTGCGCGATAACATGAAGTTCGCTCTGGAAGACATGGTGCAGCGAGAGCAGCGCTTCGCCATCGTCGACGAGGTGGACTCCATCCTTATCGACGAATCCCGCACCCCCCTGATCATCTCCGGTCCCACCGAAGATAACACCGATAAATACTACAAGGTGGACCGCGTCATCCCGCTGCTGAAAACGGAGCAGCACTATGAGGTGGACGAGAAGGCGCGCAGCGTCACTCTTACCGAAGAGGGTACCGAAATCGTCGAAGCAACCCTGCGCGAACGAGGTTTGGTCAGCGACGGCGACCTCTACGATATTCGCAACGTCGAGGTGGTGCATCACGTCAATCAGGCGCTGAAGGCGCACGCTCTGTTCGAGAAGGACAAGGACTACATCGTCAAGGATGGCGAGGTTGTGATCATCGACGAGTTCACCGGCCGCATGATGCCGGGACGCCGCTACTCCGATGGTCTTCATCAGGCGCTGGAAGCCAAGGAGCAGGTGGTGATTCAGAACGAATCCCAGACGCTGGCCTCCATCACCTTCCAGAATCTGTTCCGGATGTACGACACCCTGGCCGGCATGACCGGTACCGCCGATACCGAAGCCAGTGAGTTCGAATCCACCTACTCTCTGGAAGTGATCATCATTCCCACCAACCAGCCCATGGTGCGTGAGGATCACGACGATGTTGTTTTCCGTACCTATGACGAAAAGACCAACGCCATCGTCGAGGACATTCAGGAGTGCAACCAGCGCGGCCAGCCGGTTCTGGTCGGCACCATCTCCATCGAGAAGTCTGAGGATCTCTCTCGCCGTCTGCGCAAAGCGAAAGTTCCCCACGAGGTTCTGAACGCCAAGTACCACGAACGGGAAGCGGAGATCATCGCCCAGGCGGGCCGTAAAGGGGCGGTTACCATCGCCACCAACATGGCGGGCCGTGGTACCGACATCCAGTTGGGCGGCAACCCCGACATGCGCATCAAACGGGAGATTTCCGCAGAGACGCCCGATGAGAAGCGCGCGGAACTCGAAGCGGCGATTCGCAAGGAGTGCGAGGTTGAAAAGCAAGAGGTTCTCGATCTGGGCGGCCTCTACATTCTGGCCACCGAGCGCCATGAGTCCCGCCGCATCGACAACCAGCTCCGAGGCCGTGCCGGACGTCAGGGTGATCCCGGCGCAAGCTGCTTCTATCTGTCGCTTCAAGACGACCTGATGCGCATCTTCGGTTCCGAACGCATGGACGGCATGCTGCAGAAACTGGGGCTTGAAGAGGGGGAAGCAATCGTTCACCCCTGGATCAACAAGGCGATCGAGTCAGCCCAGAAGAAGGTGGAAGGGCGCAACTTCGATATCCGTAAGAACCTGCTCAAGTTCGACGATGTGATGAACGACCAGCGCCGCGTCATCTATGACCAGCGCCGGGATATCATGCAGCGGGAAGAGGTGTCGGAGCTGATCGGCGAGATGCGTGAGGATATCCTCGACGATCTGACCGACGAACACATCAACGCCGAAATGCACCCGGATAACTGGGAGGCCAAGGCGTTTGCCGATGCGATTCTCAAGCAGTTTGCCGTCAAGGTGGATGCCGTCGCATGGCAGGACGAGGATGAGATCATCAGCGACACTGTCCGCACCCGTACCCTGGAGGCGATCAACGCCTATCTGGCCGAGCGGGAAGAGCGCTTCAGCTCCGAACTGGTGCGTCATCTGGAAAAATCGCTGATCCTGCAGATTCTCGATGCCTTGTGGAAAGAGCATCTCCTCAATATGGATCACCTCAAGGAGGGCATCCATCTGCGTGGTTACGCCCAGAAGGATCCGCTGAACGAGTATAAACGCGAGGCGTTCGAGCTGTTTGAAGCGATGATGTATCGGATCAAGACCGAAACCATCGAAGTGCTGGCCCGGGTGGAGGTGCAGACGCAAGAGGAGATCGACGCCGTTGAGGCGGAACAGCGCGCCATGGCCCAGGAACAGGCGATGCAGATGAACCACCCTGACGCCGAAAACGCCTTCGGAGGCGGTGCTCCCGGGGGTGAAGAGAAAGCGGTCAACACCCCGTACCGCCGGGCAACCCAGAAAGTGGGTCGCAACGCCCCCTGCCCCTGCGGCAGCGGCAAAAAGTACAAACACTGCTGCGGTAAGCTGTAATCCGGCTATTCGTGGATGGAAATGGATTTTTGGGCTCTTCTGATCGAATGCCTCCCTTTCCATCCACACTCCAGGGCGTGTCCTCATGCCCGCAACGACATCAGCAGTTAAATATCTCTTCACTGCCGAGCGATCTGAACGGTACAATGGGAAAAAGGGAACCCGGTCGGAAGATATCAATAAACCCTGATGTTCCGCCCCTTGGCAGCCACCGTTCACCGTGTCGAGATGATGCCCACACACTCCAGCTCCACCATCACCATTGATGGCCGTACCATCGGTCCGGACCATCCTCCCTACATCATCGCCGAACTCTCCGCCAACCACGGTGGGGATCTTGAACGGGCGAAACGGATCATTCGTTTGGCCGCGGAGAGCGGTGCCCATGCGATCAAATTCCAGGCCTACACCGCCGACTCCATGACCCTGGACTGCGACATGCCCGGTTTCGTCATTGAGAGCGATACGTTATGGAAAGGGCAGAAGCTCTACGACCTCTACGCCAAAGCGGCCACACCCTACGACTGGTTCCCGGAGCTGTTCGCACTGGCCCGCCAACTGGGCATCACCCCGTTTGCCTCACCCTTTGACGATGAAGCGGTGGAGATGTTGGAAGCGCTGCAGGCACCGGCCCACAAGATCGCCTCCTTCGAAACGATTGATCTGGCCTTGATCGAACGCTGTGCCGGAACAGGAAAACCGCTCATCATCTCCACCGGTCTCTGCACACGAGAGGAGATCGATGAGGCCGTGGCGGCCTTTCGCAGTGCCGGCGGTCGAGAGCTGGCCCTGCTCAAATGCAACAGCGCTTACCCTGCCGATCCCAAAGAGGCCAATTTAAGCCTGATTCCCGACATGGCGCACCGGTATGGTGTACCGATCGGCTATTCGGATCACACACTGGGCACGGTTGCGGCTGTCACCGCTTGCTCCATGGGCGCCTGCATCGTCGAGAAACATGTGATCGATGCCCGAGAACCGGCCACGGCGGATTCAGAGTTCTCCGCGCTACCCGATGATCTCAAGGCGTTGGTCGAGCATTGCCGCACTGCCTTTGAGTCCCGTGGCCGCACGGTCTACGGTCCGACGGAACGGGAGCGACAAAGCCTACCGTTCCGTCGCTCTCTCCATGTGGTGAAAGATGTGGCTCAGGGTGAAGCATTCACCTCTGAAAATGTACGGGCACTGCGTCCCGGCCACGGCATGAAACCCAAACACCTTCGAGAGATTCTGGGCAAAACCGCCAGCCGTGCCATTTCAGTGGGCGAACCCCTCACGCCTGATCTGGTTTCCGAGTCATGAACCGGGCGCTGCTACTGGATCTGGACGGCACCCTGGCCGACAGCATGGGGGTGATGCGCGACAGCTATCGCCAGTTTCTTCACGCCCATGGCCGTCAAGACAGTGATGCGGAGTTCCAACGCCTGGTCGGTCCGCCTCTGGAGCAGGTGATCGCTGATCTCAAACGCACACACAGCCTGAAACCGAATGTGGCGACGCTGCTGAAACAGTATCTGGATCTGGTGCACACGGTCTTCGACACCGTAGAGCCCATGCCGGGCGCGGAAACCCTTCTGAAGAGAGCCAAGAACCACGACTGGGCCGTGGGCATCGTCACCTCCTCCACCCAGCCTCTAACCCACCGCTGGATCTCCCGGACCGGGCTGGCATCGATGATCGATCTGATTATCGGTGGCGGCGATGTCGAACACGGCAAACCGGATCCGGAACCGTACCTTCTGGCGCTAAAGCGGTTGAACATCTCCTCGGATAACGCCCTCGCTGTGGAAGACTCCCGCTCCGGAGCCCAGGCTGCCGTGGCAGCGGAAATACGCACCTTTGTTCTGGGCAACCCCACCGGCTGTGGGTGCGGGGAGTGGCCCATCGTTGCTGGATACATTCAACGCCTGGACCAGCTTTGTAATCGGATACAATAACAATGGCCCGTTCTCTCAACGGCATTCCTCGCGTGGATCTCCACCATCTCGGACCGGTTTCAGTAGAGGTGATCTCTCCCTCCATGGAGCTTCTTGCCCGTCTCAACATGGCGAGCGACGCTGTGGAAACCCTCTGGAACGAGACCAACTCTACGCGCAGGACACCTCTGGTCAACAACAGAATTGCCTGCATGGCATCGTGGGAAAAACAGCCCTGTCGTCAACAGGATGATCCGGACAACAGCAGCAGAGTGCGCACGTCACTCTACGCGGGATTGGAGTGCGCGCATCTGAACGTTGTCTTTCTTCCCTATAAGTTCTTCAATGCCCACCGTCTTGCGCCATCATTGGGTCTCGCCATCCAACCGGTTGCCGTCAGCGGGCTCACGCTCTACGGTTCACCTCAGGAACCCAAAGTGCTCTTGGCAAAACGCGGTCCGGAGGTAACGCAGTATCCGGAACACTGGGAGTGCGTCCCTTCTGGAAGCCTGGATGAGCCCCTGCCGGACACCTCGGCCAGAGAGGGGGCGACTCTGATCGACCCCAGCCGTCAGATTCTGCGTGAGTTGCAGGAAGAGACCAAAACAGTTCTACCCGATCTCTCCTCTCGCAACACTCTCCCCGACATCCACCCCTTCTCTCTGCTCTTCGACCGCAGTTGTGACACCTTCGATATCGGGTGTCTTATCTCCTTCGACTGGACTCCAAAGTCGCTTCTCTCTCATGGAAACACAGCGCTACCGAACAGTGAGTACAGTGACTTTAAACTGTTAACACCGTCTCAGGCCGAAGCCTTTCTCGATGCCCCGGAGAGAGCGGTGGTGCCTGTCAGTCAGTCGCTCATGCGGGCCTGGATGGAGCGACATATGGACGACACGATATAATTGATCAGGAGAGAACGCCCTCGGCGAGAATCTTCTGCACACCGATAATATCGATCCCCTTCTTGAACTCCAGCACCTTGGGCTCCTCCCGTCCGGAGATCCAGAGTTTCACCTCCGCGTCGGCATCAAACGATCCGGCAGTCTCGACTGCAAAGCGGATGATCGCTTTATAGGGGACGGATAAAAACTCCACTTTG
>JADGBX010000105.1 GCA_015231265.1 Magnetococcales bacterium
TCTTCGTCTGCACTTGCTGATTTAAGGAGATGAATCTCTCTTTGGGTACAGTTCAGGTTCTATCACCAGGGTTGATTTGATGATGCACCGAGGAACCGGCCGCCATTTTCCAACATGGCTCCTGTTTGGTATTGCCATCTTGCTGTTTTTGGCGATTAATGGCGCATTGGTGATTTTTGATTATGAGAAACAGATCACGGACAACTACAGTGCTCATGTCAATGATGAGATTAAGCTGATCATTCTCTCAATCAAGGATCCTCTGATAAGAAATGATCTTGCGTCTGTTGAGAGTATTTTGCAGGAGTGGTTGCGGCAGCAGTCCAATCTGCTGGTTTTGAAAGCGACCATGGCCAACGGGTTTAAACTCGTAGATTTCTCACGGAATCAGCTTGATATGCAAGACCTGAGCTCTCACGACATCCATAGCCATGCACTCTCTTTCCAAGGGCAGCACTATCTGGATCTTCTGATCCACTATGACCTGTACGCTCTCGAGAGCGCGGCATGGTCGCTCTCCATCAAGATCCTGCAACTTTCTACAGCTCTGTTGATTCTGTTCGCTTTAACCATGCGCTGGGTTATCAAGAGAACCATGGTTGATCCGTTGGAGCGGGAAATCAAAGCGCACTATCGAACCCGGGCCGTTTTGGAAGAGACGCTCACCCTGTTGCAGGAGAGTCAGAACCACTTTCAAACAGTTCTGGATCACGCAAAGAATGCCATCTATCTCAAGGACGGCAAATTCCGCTATCTGATGGTAAACAGAATGTTCCAGAATCTGGTGCACCAGCCGTTGGAGAAGATCATTGGGAGAACCGATTTTGATCTGTTTCCAGCGCAGATCGCCTCTCTGTTCAGGAAAAGCGATCTGAAAGCCCAGGAGATGGGCCACATAGATGTCGAGGAGAAACTGACTGTTGATGGGATGGAAAGAGCGTTCATTTCTCAGAAATTCAAAGTGATGGATGGGAGTCGTGACGTGTTGGGTGTCGGTGGAATCTCCACTGATATCACCGAACAGGTTCAGATCCATGACTCGCTTTGTGCCAGTCAGAATAGCTTGGCCAATGCCCAGAGAATTGCCCACCTTGGCAACTGGGATTGGGACATCAGTCGGGACACTCTGGTGTGGTCGGATGAGGTGTTTAGGATTTTTGGTCAGGAGAAAAGCAGCTTCCTGGTCTCCAGCGACGGTTTTTTTGAAGCGATCCATCCCCAGGATCGGGAGACGGTGCGGAGTGTGATCGAAAAGGCACTTCTTCAGGAGGAGAGAGCCTTCAGAATCGATCATCGAATCGTTCGGCCCTATGGGGAAGAGCGAGATGTGCGGTTGATCGGAGAGTTGGTCAGGAGTGACGATGGGAGTCCGACTGCTCTCTCCGGCACTATTCAGGATATTACGGAACAGAAACAGACCGAGGAGATCCTCTCTACTCTCCTCGAACGGCTGTCCGAGAAAGAGAAGCATCTCCGTCTTGTTTTAAAAAATGCGCTGGATGCCATCATTACGATGGATGATAAAGGCGACATCGTGGCCCTTAATCCAGCAGCTGAGCAGTTGTTCGGCTATTCTAGAGATGAGCTTCTGGGGAAAAATGTTATCGACATCATCGTACCCGAAGAGGAGCGTCCACGACTGAGAAAGCGAATACGGGCGTATCGCGTGCTGAAGGATCGTTTGGAAACCAGCAAGCGGATGAATATGGAGGGGGTGCGCTCTGATGGGGGTCTCATCGATCTGGAGATGGCGATTGTTCCGGTGCCTATGGATCACAGCATCTTTTATACCGGGTTCATCCGGGATGTGACGGATCGCAAGCAGCTCTTCCAGTCTCTCAACGATACTTTGGAGGTTGCTGAATCGGCCAATCGCATGAAGAGCGAATTCCTCGCCAATATGAGCCATGAGATACGGAGCCCCATGAATGCCATTATGGGGATGACCGATCTGGTGTTGACAACGGAGATGTCGGCAGAGGAAGCTAGAAAATACCTCAGTATTGTGCAGAGATCCTCAGAGAGTCTGCTGGAGATCATCAACAGTATTCTGGATCTTTCCAAACTTGAAGCTGGTCAGTGCACAGTTGAAGAGGTGACGTTCGATCTTTGTGATCTTGTCGAAGAGGTGTGTGAACTACTCGCCGTCAGAGCCCATGACAAAAGAATCGAGCTCTATCATCTCTTCTCAGATGACCTGCCCGATCTGGTTGTCGGCGATCAGATGAAGGTTCGTCAGGTTTTGACCAATCTGATCAGTAATGCCATCAAATTCACCTCAGTTGGTGAGGTTGTGATCAGCCTGCACCGTCTTGAACCTACTCCTGAGCTTTCCGGCGAATTGCAGATAGGAATGATGGTGACCGATACCGGTATTGGTATTCCTCCAGAGAAGATCGATGATATTTTCAGCCAATTCACCCAGGCTGATAGCTCTACAACGCGGAAATTTGGTGGTACGGGTTTGGGTCTGACCATCTGTCAGCGGCTGGTTCAAGTGATGGGCGGGAAGATCTGGGCAGAAAGCGTCCCTGAGAAAGGAAGCAAGTTTCACGTTCATCAGGGTTTCTCAATGCCCTACAGCTCTTCCATCGAAGCAAATGAACATGTACTTCATAAAGAGTTGGGTTCATCAACCCGACAGGAGTACCCTCTTGACGGCTGCTCAATTGCCATCATCGATGAGCATAAGAGTGGACGACGCTCCATTACGGCACTTCTGGAAAGAAACGGGGCGAACGTCATCGGACTCTCTTCCGTCCATGCGACTGCTTCTCTTCTCGAGAGTGTTGGTGTTGATGTTTATCTTGTGGACTACCAAACGTTGCAGAATCTTGTAAAGCATTCCGATTCCTTGGCGCACCCTCCCCCTTCTCTTGTCGACAGAATCATGATATTCGTGCCATCGGTCATTGAGGCGGGGCAGCAGACAGTGCATCGCTGGATGCAGACATGCAGTCATGTAAAAAAACCGGTTAAGCGTAAGATTTTGTTGAATAATATTTTGCATATTGTCGGTAACAAATCGCCTGCGGTCCACGATGGGACGACACGTAGAGATCAAGAACCCGATGCATTCCAGCCATTGAGTGTTCTGCTTGTTGAAGATTTGCAAAATAACCGCATTCTGGCACGAACCATTCTTGAAAAAGCTGGTCACATTGTCATGATGGCTGAGAATGGAAGAGAGGCGATCGACTGTTTGAAACGATTCCACTGTGACTTGGTGTTGACGGATATCCAGATGCCGGAGATGGATGGAATAGAGATGACCAGAGTCATTCGGAACACACCGGCACACGCAGGTCTTGACCCGGAGATTCCAATCATTGCCGTCACAGCACGCACCATGAGTGGTGATCGGGAAAAAATGTTGAATAGCGGTATGACGAACTATCTTGGAAAACCATTTAGTCCCAAAGATCTGCTCGATCTTGTTACCAGTTTTCCAAAGCGCGCGCCTCTCTGTGTGCGTCAACCACCCTCTACGATCCAGTCGCATCCAATCGAAATTGCCATGGTTGGTGAGACATTCATGAACGAGTGGCAGGATAGATCCAAGATGATTCGCAGGGGCGTTGAGGAACAGAATCTATCTGCTCTTAGTCAAGATTTGGGGTGGTTGAAAAAGAAGATGCAGCATTTAGGGTTGCGGAAACTCTCCATTCAAATCATTAAATGTCGCAGTATGGCCGAGAGTGACGATTGGGATTCCGTTGAACAGATGGTTGACGCTCTGCTTATTGAGATCGAAGATAGTATCAAGCAACAGTAAACTGACTGTGAGGTAGTTGTGTAATGAAGACCCTAATTGTTGACGATGTCGTTGATAATCGAGTTCTTCTGAAAGGGTATCTCGCGTCCGTCAGTCACTGCGATCTTGTCAAGGATGGCTTTGAGGCGGTCGGTCTGTTTGAAGATGCCATTCGAGAAGGAGAGCCCTATGACCTCGTTCTCCTGGACATCATGATGCCGGAAATGGACGGACAGGAAACACTCAAACGCCTACGCCAGTTGGAACAGGATCATGGCCGTACAGGGTCATTGGAGGTGGCCATACTCATGGTGACTGCTATCGATTCTCCACGAGAAGCGATGCGCTCCTTCTTTGATGGGTACTGTACGGACTATCTCGTCAAACCGGTCTCTCGCCAGACTCTTTTTGCCAAGCTTTCCGAGCTCAATCTCATCCAATCATAATTCAGAAGCCGCTGAAGAATCGTATCGGTGGAAACCCCTATTTGAGGGCATCGTCGATTCTCAATTAATCTGTCGTATTCTGAATTGACGAAGATCATGAGCTAAGATAGACTCCGAAATCAAAGTGAGAATAGATTGTATTGGCAATTGGCGGCAGATGTCCGTCTAGTGCCATGTTCGTTTCATGCAATGGGTGCAAACGGCTGTGACGTTACAGTCGTGTAAGCATTGCAGAAACCTTGGGTAGATTCCTGATTGTCAAAGAAAATGTACACTCTTTGCATAGAGAGTTCCTTACGGGATGTTCTCGTCCATCAGGAATAGGATTGAAACATGATGGAAAGAAAACAGATAAATGAACAAAAAAATCAAGTTCAAAACTGATTCGAAAGTGACCCTCCCAAACAATGAGACGGTCTCCGTCAAATCCAAGCTCAAGACCAAGGAGAAAGGGCTCCTGACTCTGGCTGATCTGCCATTTGGCCAGAAGGCACTCATCGTTGATGTGGATTCGGCTCAGGATGATGCTGGTCGTTTGATGTCACTGGGATTGGTGCGTGGGGCCGAAGTTCATCTTGAATCGAAAGCTCCCATGGGTGATCCGTGCATCTACTCTGTTCTTGGTTATCGACTTGCCCTTCGAAAAGCTGATGCCAAGCAAGTGCGTGTCGCCCCTGCTTGATTAAGAGACCCAGGAATACCTTGGGTGCACTGGGTAGTACATCAACAGCTATCATAAAGAAACTGGTGGTGAGGAGTCGTTGGGAATAGCTTTCCTCCGTTCAACAGGGAAAGGAATTCTCGTGACGCACTCGCCGTCTTCTTGAGTGTGGTTTCGATCGACTCAATCTCGTGTTTCTCGGGATTGGGGTTTACCTCTTCAATCTTTGATTCTGTTGTCACTATCGGTAGGATTGTGATTCTCACATAACAAGTGTATACAGCTCTCCGAAACAGCCTCTGAAACCGGTGAACTGCGCTGCTCTTCTGTTAAGAGTATGGCGTACACCGTTGTCTTCGTCTTTTCTTTTGGAATTGAGAGGGGCTTTGCGAGTCTGTTAGCTCATCGGATGCGTGACAAATGACATCTTCTTCCTCACAAGAAACAGCCAAAAGTCGGACGCTTACAGTGGGTCTTGTCGGCAATCCGAACTGCGGTAAGACATCCCTTTTCAACCAGTTGGCAAAAACCCATGCCAGCGTCGGCAACTATCCACGGGTAACGGTCGAGCTTCAGGAAAAGGGGTTTGATTATAAGGGCTGGACAATCCAGTTGGTTGATCTGCCTGGCCTCTATTCACTCTCCAGCCATGCACCGGAAGAGCGGATTGCCCGGGATTTTCTGCGGGCGGAAACCGCTGATGTTCTGATCAACGTTTTGGACGCCGGCAATCTGGACCGTTCGCTCTTCCTGACGACGCAGCTATTGGAATTAGGACAGAGAAATGTCTTTGCCCTCAATATGATCGATGAGGCGCGCTCCAAGGGAATCTCTGTTAAAACAGACGATCTCTCCTCCATGCTTGGCGGACCGGTTGTGGAAACGGCTGCAGTGGCAAAAGAGGGATTGGATGCCCTGTTGGACGCGGTTATCCGCCAATCTGAGGTGGAACACGACGAGATACGGATTACTTCCATCCCCTACGACAGGCATCTGATGGATGCCATCGGCACCATGCAGGAACAGCTCCAGGAGGAGCATCGTACAGAGCTTGATCAGCATCAGAGCCGTTGGCTTGCAATCAAGCTGTTGGAAGGTGATGAGGAGTTGACCAAAGAGGAGTCCGATCATCCCAAATTGATCGAACAGGTTCGTCAGTCACGTGAAGAGCTGGAAAAATGGCATGGAGAAACCTGTGAGTCGATGTTTGCCAGAGCTCGTTACGGTTTCATCAATGGAATGTTGCAAGAGGTACGTACTCTGTCTGCTGAAGGAGCACGGGCAGACAAGACGCCGTTGTTTGATGGACTCTTGCTGCACAGGTTTTTGGGATTGCCCTCATTCCTTTTGATCATGTGGCTGATGTTCGAGACCACATTTACCCTTGGCGCCCTGCCAGCCGATTGGATCGAGTCCGGAGTCGATATTATCAAGGACGTCGTGGGTGGTTGGATCTCGCCGGGACTGTTCCACGATCTGATGCTGGATGGAGTGATCACAGGCATGGGAGCGGTAATCGTCTTCCTGCCCTATATCGTGATTCTGTTTTTCTTCATCGCTTTCTTCAGCGAGACCGGATACTTGGCGAGAGCTTCTTTTCTGCTCGACCGTTTGATGCATCTCTTCGGGCTTCATGGCAAAGCATTCATTCCCCTGGTGATGGGCTTCGGCTGTAATGTCCCCGCTGTTATGGCAACCCGCACCATCGAGAGTCCCAAAGCGCGCATGATTGCCATCCTGGTCAATCCTTTTATGTCCTGCGCCCAACGGTTGCCTGCGTTTATTCTCCTGACGGGTGCTTTCTTTGCCGAGTGGGCAGGGCGAGCCATCTTCAGTATGTATATGATCTCCATCGCAACAGCGATGGGCAGTGCTGTTTTGTTGAGTAAACTGGTATTCAAAGGCGGAACGGAATCTTTCGTCATGGAACTACCACCCTATCGCCTGCCGGCGCTCTCTTCCATTCTCTATCACATGTGGGACAAGGCGTGGGATTTTGTCCGCATGGTCGGTGGTGTGATCGTTGTTGGCTCTGTGATCATCTGGTTTTTGCAGGCTTTCCCTGCTCAGGTAGAAGATGGTGGTCGTTTTGAGACAGCACTGGCTACTCTTGAGGCTCAAGCCCCCGGTTCTGAGCGTGATCAGGCTATTGTTGAATTGAAGAGGGAGCAGGAGCAGCTTCGTCTGGAACAGAGCTATCTTGGTCGATTCGGACAGACGATCAGTCCTATCTTTGCCCCACTCGGTTTTGATTGGAAAGATAGTGTCGCTATCGTGACAGGTTTCTTTGCCAAAGAGGTCGTCGTTGCCAGCTACGCGGTACTCTACGCCCAGGATGACGAGGTAGAAGATGGTTCGGAAGGATTGCGTATCGCACTGCGAAATGCCATGGATCCGGTAACAGCCTTTGCACTGATGGTCTTTCTGCTTACTTACGCACCGTGCCTCTCTACCATGGCTGCCATCAAACGAGAAGCAGGTGGTTGGAAATGGGCAGGATTCTCCATGGTTTTCTCATTGTCTATCGGCTGGATGCTCGCATATATCACGGTGACGATCGGTAATCTCATTGTTTGAACTCAGCAAGGAGAGATACCGATAGAAGCTCTGTTTGGAAATGAGTAGGCTGGGCTGTGCCGGCGTTATGAGGATCTCTTCTTATTGCGTCGGCACAGGATGCGCAAGACCACCACCAAGCGGAATTTTCCCCTGCAACAGTTGATTGAAGGCGTTCTTCCCCAAGGGAGGACTGAAGAGGAATCCTTGCACCTCATCACTGCCGTACTTCTTCAACATCTTGATGTGATCCATCTCCTCCACACCTTCGACCACGACATGCAGACCCAGCTTCTTTGCCATGGAGACCATGGCGGAGATGAAGGTTTTGTTTCTTGGGTCGATATTGAGGTTTTCCAGAAATGAGCGATCGATCTTGATCACTTCAATGGGCAACCGTTTCAGAAGTGCCATGGAAGAGTAGCCGGTACCAAAGTCGTCCATGGCGATGGAGATACCCATACCTTTTAGGATGTTGAGCGTTTTTGTTGCCTGCTCGGGATCTTTGATCATCATATATTCCGTCAACTCCAGCTCAAGATTCTGCGCTGGAAACCCGGTCTCTTCAAGCGTTCGAGTGACGACATCAACCAGACGTTCCGGTTCGTGAAACTGGATGGCAGAAAGATTGACGGAGAGTTTCAACGTCTGAAACCCTGCAGCGATCCACTCCACCGCATCCTGACAGGCCTGTTTGAGCACCCACTCACCGATCTGGATAATAAGGCCACTGCTTTCTGCAGTTCCGAGGAAGTGCTGCGGAAAAAGGATGCCATCTCTGGGGTGATCCCACCGCACCAGGGCTTCCATTCCGGCAAGTGTGCCGGATGCAACGTTCACTTTCGGTTGATAGTCTACGAAGAATTCCGCCTTATCGAGTGCTCGTCGCATCTCATGTTCCATGCGTATTCTGGCGACGGCTTGATTATTAACTTCGGGAGAGAAGAAGAAAAAGGTGTTTCTGCCCGACTCTTTAGCCAGATACATGGCACTGTCTGCACACTTGACCAAATCTTCTGAATTCGTGCCATCATCAGGGTAGATTGCTATCCCGACGCTTCCTGAGATATCGACGGGTTGTCCTTTTATTTCGAATGGTAAGGAGAGTTGCTCCAGCACTTTTCTTGCAACCAGTTCTGCCATTGAATCATGGTGGATATCATTGAGAATGATGGTGAACTCGTCACCACCGAGACGGGCAACGGTGTCCGATTTTCTGACGACACCTTTCAGTCGTTCCGAAACAGAGACCAGTAAGTCATCCCCAGCATCGTGACCGAGTGTGTCGTTGACCCATTTGAATCTGTCTAGATCGATGAAAAGCAGGGCAAACAGGGCTGTGTTTCTTTCGCCCATAAGCATAGCCTGCTGAAGTCTGTCTCTGAACAGCTTACGATTCGGCAACTTGGTCAGAGCATCGTATTCGGCCATTTCGCGGAGCTGTTTTTCCAGTTTTCTTCGCTCCTCTATCTCCTGGTTCAGCATATGATTGGCTCGGGCCAACTCATCACGCTCCCGCTTCAACGCAAGGTGTGCCCCAACACGGGCCATCACAACAGCGGGATTAACCGGTTTTGTCAGAAAATCTACGGCGCCACATTCGAAACTGCGCATCTCGGAGGCGTTATCGTTGAGGGCCGTGACCATAATGATCGGGATATCACGAGAGGTGGCATGCGTGTGCAGGACAGAGCATACTTCGAAACCATCCATCTCCGGCATCATGACATCTAAAAGGATAAGATCCGGCGGGTCTTTTGTGACCTGATCGATGGCGTCTCTACCGTGTGTGGCGTAACGAACTCGATAATCTTTTCCGAGGATTTTAGCCAACAGTCGGATGTTGTTTGACGAATCGTCAACAATCATTACCGTCTGTTGTTGTGTGCTTGGTGGAGTATCCATTCTTCCTCAACTGTTATTCCATCAACATCATCGTGGCTACTGCGACAATCGGGTGATGAGTCCCTGCAACTCCTTCATGGCATCTGAAACATTGAGTTGGTCCAAATGGTGTTCCAGCGCCTTAACGTTTATCCCATCTATCATGGCATTATCTATACTATGTTTCAAACGTTCAAAGGTTTGATCGCTTTGAAGATCACGTTGTTCCAACTGTTGAATGAGTGTGGTTGCAAGAGAGCGTGCTTCTTCCAGGGTGTTGGCCTGATCGGTCGAAGTTGATGTTGTCGTTGAGGCTTCGTGACGACCTCCTTCAGTCATGGGCTCATCAAGAGGAGAATCACAGAGGGCTTTGCATGCTTGGATAACGTCATCAAGGTGCAAACGGAGTTGGGCAATATCATTGTTTAATGTGTCATACTTACCACCGCGAAGATCTGTTTCCAGCTTCGTAGCAAGGTTAAAAAGGGTCTTTGCAGCGATGTTACCTGCGGAGCCTTTCAACTTATGGATCACATAGAGCAGTTTTTCGGTATCGTTACTCTCTAGAGCATGCTGAAGAGTGCCATTGGTTTCTCTATTTGAGGAGATGAAATTCTCCAGGAGTTTTTTTAAGAAATCATGATCG
>JADGBX010000106.1 GCA_015231265.1 Magnetococcales bacterium
CTTCCATCATGGAGACGGCGCGTCGCCTGTTGGAACCGAAACCTCTGACCGGTAAACGCGTTATGGTCACGGCCGGGCCGACGCATGAAGCGCTGGATCCGGTGCGGTTTCTCGGTAATCGTTCCTCGGGGAAAATGGCTTGGGCCATCGCTGATGCGGCGCTAAGGGCCGGGGCTGAGGTTGTTCTGATTCACGGTCCCGTGACGCTACAGCCGCCTCTGGGTGCTGAATGCGTTGCTGTTCAGAGCGCTGGTGAGATGTTGGAGGCGGTTGAAGCGGTTTGGAGAGGGAAAGAGGACGCTGCAAACGGTGAGCAAACTCTCGAACCTCGATGTTATGTTGCTATCATGGTGGCTGCGGTGGCGGACTACCGTCCAAGAAGCCGCGAGGAGCGTAAAATCCGCAAACAGGATGGTCATGCCGACGGCTTAACGCTTGATCTGGTGACCAACCCGGATATCCTGGCCACTGTCTCCGGCTGGAGTCGTCAGGCAAAGGAGGGCCAATCGCGTTCTTCCCCGACGGCACCTCTTGTGGTTGGTTTTGCTGCCGAGACAGGAGACGCTCTTCAACGAGGACGAGACAAACGGTTGCGTAAAGGGTGTGATCTTCTGGTTGTGAATGATGTTTCTGAAACAGGATGCGGATTTGGTTCAGAAACCAACAGAGTGACCGTTCTCGGACCGGGCAGTAAAGAGACACCCTGGCCATTGATTTCGAAACAAGAAGTGGGTGAACGTCTCATCGCCAGGATCGGCGAGATTATCTGTTTGGAGGCGGGAGAGTAGCTGTGCAGAGTATTGATATAGGCGTCATGGTGCTGCCTCATGGTGAAGGGTTGCCGCTTCCGGAAACCATGAGCCGTCTTGCTGCTGGCGCGGACCTGCGAGCCGCTGTGCAGGAGACGGTTGTGATCGAACCGGGTGCCCGTGCTTTGATTCCAACAGGAATCGCCGTGTCGATTCCGGAAGGGTTCGAAGGTCAGGTGAGGCCGCGTTCCGGACTGGCGTTGAAGCATGGTGTTACGGTTCTCAATGCACCGGGCACCATTGATGCCGACTACAGGGGCGAGCTGGGAATCATCTTGATCAACCACGGTGATGATCGATTTCAGGTCACGCGTGGAGAGAGAATCGCGCAGTTGATTATTGCGCCGATATCACATGTCAACTGGCGTTCCGTTACATCACTTGACGAGACGGGACGAGGTGAAGGGGGTTTTGGACATACGGGTCGGTAGCCTTACATTTGCACCGAGGCCGCGCTGGTGCCGGCCCCGTCTGCCGAAGAGGATGCTTGCGTCCGGGTAGACGCCGTATGTCACACGGGAGGATCGATTGTGCTTAAATTTTCAAAAAAACTGCTTTATGCCATCGAGGCCGTTGTCGACATCGCTTACAACTCCGGTGGTGATCCGGTACAGATTCGTGAGGTGACCAAGCGTCAGGGCGTGCCACAACGCTATCTGGAGCAGGTGATGCAGCGCTTGGTCAAAGCAGGGATTCTCAAGGGAATCCGTGGACCACGTGGTGGTTATCTCCTTGCCAGGGATAAGTCAAAAATCCGCGTCGGAGACATCGCGCGCGTGGTGATGGATATGTCGGATACCGATAGTGCGGTTCTGCCTCCCGATGTGGCGACCGGTCCCATCGGCAGTGCGGTGATACGGCCGCTTTGGCAGGAGTTTCAGGATCAGATTCTCACCATGATGGATGAGATTACCGTCGAGGAGCTGACGACGCGTGCTTTCCGCTCCGGTATCCACAGCGAAGTGTATGATCGCATCACCTATACGATCTGAAGCCGCCGAGTGATCGCAGCCGGGAGTTGAATAAGTGATCGCAGCCGGGAGTTGAAAAATGGAGGCGCTGCTCATCGGAGTCGGAGGGCTGGGAACCGCTGCAGCCTTGGCACTGACCACGGCAACGCCGGTCCGCTTGGGGCTTGTCGACGCCGATGTTGTCGATCTCTCCAACCTTCATCGGCAACTCCTCTACCGGCTCGATGAACAATCGGTCGCCAAGGTTAAGGCGGCTGAAGCTCGACTGAAGGCGTTGGTTCCCGGTCTGGAGATCGAGTCTGTTCAGAAGAGACTTGATACAGTCGATGCTCTTGCGGAGATCATGGCGCGTTATCCGGTTACTTTGGACGGATCAGACAATTATACGACCCGTTTGGCCGTGAACGATGCCGCTCTCCAGGTGGGAAAGCCACTTGTTCACGGTGCAGCCATCGGTTGGCGTGGCCAGTTGATGGCTATCGACCCGGGCCGGAGCGCATGTTTGCGGTGTCTGTTCGAAGAGGCGCCGGATGAGGATGGAGGCTGCCGCCGAGAAGGGGTCATGGGACCCGTTGTGGCGGAAATTGGGCGACGCATGGCCCTGGAAGCGGTTAAAATCGTCTCAGGAAGCGGCGAACCGCTCTGGAATCGGATGGTGACGGTGGATGGCTGGAACAACCGGCGACGAACCATCACCATCGCTGCAAACAGTATGTGTCCCGCGTGTCATGCGGGCACTACACAGTGTCGAGCTTGAAGTAGTAGGGGAGGCGTAGTGTCAGCTCACGGTATGTCATCGTCGAGTATCACTGCCGAAGAGCGTCGTACACTTTGGTGAGGTGCAGGGAAGACCATGGCAAACATATATAAAGATATTACGGAAACCATCGGCAACACACCTCTGGTTCGGCTGAATCGTGTTGGCCAGGATCAATCCATGGAGCTGTTGGCCAAGCTGGAGTATTTCAATCCGATGGCCTCGGTGAAGGATCGTATCGGGCTGGCCATGATTGAGGCTGCCGTCAAAGAGGGCAAGGTCGACCACGATACCCGGATCATTGAGCCCACTTCGGGCAATACCGGTATTGCTCTGGCGTACGTCTGTGCAGCACGCGGTTATCGGCTCACTCTGACCATGCCGGAGTCCATGTCCGAAGAGCGGCGCAAGCTGTTTCAGCTTTTGGGAGCCGAGGTGGTTCTGACCCCGGCCTTTGAAGGAATGAAGGGAGCGATTGAACGGGCCTATGAACTGGCGGAGAAGGAGGAGAAAGCCTTTATCCCCAACCAGTTCGACAACGCTGCCAATCCGGATGCCCATGCGGCGACCACGGCTGAGGAGATCTGGAAGGATACCGACGGTCAGGTTGATCTCCTGGTTTCCGGTGTCGGCACGGGAGGTACGTTGACGGGCATCGCCCGGGTTCTGCGTGAGCGGCGTCCCGGCTTCATGGCGATTGCCGTTGAACCGGAGTCCTCACCGGTACTCTCGGGGGGCATGCCGGGACCGCATAAGATTCAGGGTATAGGTGCCGGATTTCTTCCCGATGTTCTGGATATGGAACTGGTGGATCGGGTAGTAAAAGTGAGTGATGAGAAAGCGATCGCCACATCCCGCGCTCTTGCGGTTAAGGAGGGCATCGCGTGTGGGATCTCTTCCGGGGCTGCTGTTGCGGCTGCTATTGCGTTAGGAGAGGAGGCTTCCTTCCGCAACAAGCAGTGTGTGATCATTCTTCCCAGTTTTGCCGAACGCTATCTCTCCACCGAGCTTTTCTCCGGGATTCTCTAGAGACGTGGTGTTGACCGACCATCAGATGCGTCGTTACTCGCGTCAGATTCTTCTGCCGGAGGTAGGCGGGCGCGGTCAGTCTTCTCTGATGGATGCCCACATCATTCTGCAAGGATGTGGTTCGATCGGTGCACCCCTTGCGCTCCATCTTGCGGCTGCCGGCATTGGTAGGCTCTCACTTTTTGAAAAGGACCATCCTGTTACTCCTGCGTGGCAGCGGGCGTCTGGTCTTGAAGCAACCTCGGAACACCCCTTTCCCAGTAGACGCGCCTGCCTGGCCGAGGCGTTGGGTCGGCATTTCAATCCGGATCTGGACGTCACACTTGTCGATTCAGACACTCTTTCCAAAGACGGCACCCTCTTTTCGTCACCATCGATTGTGGTTTTCGCGGATGCTCTTCCGGACTCTCCCCCTCACGTGCTGCGTGTTTTGAATGCTCAGAAAGCGTGCAAAGCTGTCGTCCTGGCAACCGTTGAACAAGGAAAGGGTGTGCTGAACGTTGGCAGCATACCCCACAACTCTGTTGATGAAGAGGGGGGATGTGTTTGGTGTGCGCTCTCTTCTATCCGGCGTGCCAGCCATCACCATGAGAGCTCTTTTTCAGTAACCCAACTCAATACGCTGTCCCTGTTGGATTCCATAACCTCCGGAATTCTTGCCACCATGGCCGCAGGAGAAATACTGCGCTGTCTGATCGCAGACGCTTCGCGAAGCCTCCCCACCGGACACCTCACCACAGCCCTACTGTTCGATGCTCTCACTGGTGAAGAGCGCGCTGTATCGGTTGAAACTGCTGCCGACTGCCTGCTCTGCGGCGATAGAGGGTGATGAGAACATCATATATAAGTGGACGCCGTCCCGATGACCGATGACTCACAGAGAGTGCTCGTCTTCAGAGAGATCTAAAAACAGGTGAAGCGATGGATTCCGAGATCGATATTACTGCCGATAGCTGCCCCATGACCTTCGTCAAGGTTAAGCTCGCCATGGAGTCTCTCCCGGCTGGAGCCAGCCTGGTGATTCGTTTGAATGGTGGGGAGCCGTTGAAAAACGTACCCGCTTCGTTACGCGATGAGGGGTATGGCGTCGAACCGGCTGTCAAAGATGGAGAGGCGTATCGTCTGGTCGCGACCAAACCTGCGGATGCGGAGTAGATCCGGAAGCGTGAGTGTATGGTGAGTAGTAGGCAGCCGTCCGTTTTGCAGGAAAAAGCCGCCTATCCATGCATGCAGAATACTGAATACTCAGTGAAACGCTTTGGCCATGGATGACTTGAGCGAGAAAGCGACGCTCTGGGTCAGATCGTCCAGTTTCTTCTCATTGGGACGTTTGGCACCGTAGCCCACGGCGGTTTTCACCGAAAGGGTGGTGCCATCATGACTGAGAGGGTCGGTTTCAAACCAGGCGTGAATCATGTTGGCGAGATCACGGCAGGCGCTCTGGTTGACGTGGGGCAGCAACATGGAGAAACCGGTGTCGGAGATGTGTCCGGTCAAACCTTTCACTTTGGCTGCTTTGTTCTGCAGGAAATCACCGATGCTCTTGAGCGCAGTCTCTCTGGCTTCGTCACTGATGGAGGGTTCATTGAGCCCTTTGGTTTCGATCAGCAGCATGGATATCTGGGTCTCTTCAACCATGCAGCGGGTGAAGAGCAGCTCTGCCCGAAAGAAGAAGTAGCTCTTGTTCAGACAGCCTGTCGTACTAAAATTGCTGAGTTGCTGTTGATCATAGGGATACCGCCGAACATCGCCTTTGGGATAGAAGCGCAGTGTGCACGCTTCGCCGACCGTGATGGTCTCCCCGCCGGTGAGCGTAACGGGATCCTGAACGGAAACGCCATTGACCGAGAGCGTGACCATACTCTTGATACGGTGCAGGACCACTTCCGAGAGATCGTCATTGATGACCAGCATCAGATGGTGTCGTGAAACATCACGATTCAAAACAATGATACTGTCACTGGGATGACGTCCCAGAGAGTTCTCACCCGAGGTCAGGTCGAAGACGAAATCCTGTGTCTCCGCTTCCAGAACAACCAAACAGGGTGGAGCCTGCTCATACTGTGTCTTAATCTCGTTGGGGATGCCACTCGGATCAACATCGTCGAACCGTCCGCTCTCCGGGGCGCTGTCTCCCCAGGCGAAAACTGTAGCGTCGAGATTTTTCTCCCCCATGGCCGGGTCCTCGTTCAATAATGGAAGAACAGTGTTGTAGTAATTTGCTCACTGCTTGAATTTGGCATTATGCACCATGATGAGGCCAGTCGTGTCGTGTTTCAAGGCCATTTATGCGCCGAAGGGGTGTTTCGGAATCTGTTGGGGGGTGTCAGGGAGTGTCAGGATCAGGGTTCACTCTCCAGAGTTGGGCCTGAAGTCCTCGAATGGAGACGGGGACAAAATATCGATCCGACACATTATTCAGGAAATAGAGGCGTGTGAAGAGTGATTCGAGGATAGCCTCTTCCATCAGAACTCCTTGATTGAGAGGATCAAACCACACCAGGGTAAACCCTTCAGGATGGCCGTACTGTTTATTGTGCAGGCGTTGCCCATCGTGCCGCAGCAGTCGATAGAGTGGAGCCGTTTTCTTCTCCTCTCTTAAGATGTGAACCCAACCCGTTTTCAGGTCGGCTGTGAGTGTTGGTGTTTCAATCGTGTCGGTAACAGGCTGATCGGTGTGGATATTGACGAACACCCGGTGGTGTCCTCTTTTCTGATCGGGTTGCCAACTGCCGAACCAGGACCACCAGTGGACGGTGTGGCGAAAGAAGCCGGAAAGGTAAAGATAGACGGGCGGTGCATCTTCGGGGAACAGCAGTTCATGCAGACGCTCCTGTTGCTGTTGCGTCAGTGTCGGCAGGGTTTCTTTGATCAGGGAGCGGGTACGCTCGGGACCGGCCGCCATCCACTGTTTCAGCAGAGAGAGGCTCCGTGTCGGGTCTTCACCGCTCAGACGGCGCAGTTCATCAACACCGGGAAGTCCGTGACGGGCATAGAAACGCATGAAATTCGCGGCTTGCCTGGGATCGCTGCTGGTTAGGGGGAATGCAAGGTGAACCAGGTGCTCCCCGGTTCGAGGCAAGTGGACGAACCCATCCGCTGCTACCTGACGTTGTGACCAGTAGCGTAAGGGAAAACCCGCATCCCACCACGACCAGAGAATCGCGTTCTTTGGTGTCATGGCGCCTAAATCAGCCATGTTGGTTGCGGTGTGCGGCGTGATCCTGTCGGGGAGTCGATAGATGCCTGTTCCCGGTTTGAACAGTGGTATGACACAGCTTGCAATAACCAAAATCCCTGCGAACCATGCGGCTCTTTTCTTGAGACTTTCACCCTTCACGGTGAATAAGAGGTGCACAAGAGTGGCCATGCCGAGCGCGAGAACAGGTGCCGTGAATAGCAGAAAACGCTTGCTTAAGAATCCATAAGCACCAAGGACGAAGATGGGAAGAAGAAAGGGAACCAGACGGCGGGTCGAACGCTGTAGCAGCAGGAGAGCCAGACCAATCAGGGCAAGGACCAGAGCAACGGGGCTGCCGATGGTGGAGACTGCAACCATTTCCAGCGTCGGAGCCTGTAGTTCCGAGATGGTGGTGGACGGATTGGGAAACAGCCCCTGTTCCACTCCGGCAACATAGCTGGCCGCGCCCCACAGACCGTTGGAGAGGATATTGGCAACGCTTTCATACCCCACAGTTGCCAGTGAGATCAGGGGCGGAAGAGAAAGGACTCCACCCCAGAAGAGATGTTGCCGGTAGGGTGGGGAGAGTGAGGGAGGAGATGCTACCGGACGACTCCGACGACTGACGACCCAGGCCATTGTAATCAGCCAGAGATAGATCGCCGTCATCTCCAACGCTGCCGACTGCCACCACCACACGGTGATGAATAGAAACCCCGCCATGGTCAGGGCAATAGAGAGTCGTTTCCGTTCTGATGCCGTTTCAGCCAGAGCAATAGCCAGGACAACCAGGGAGAGCAGGAGGGTGACATTGAGCAGGTCGGTGTCGAACCAGCCGACACTGGTTCTGCTCAAATAGAAGGGGAAGAAACCGGCAGCAGTGGCAACCAGCCCTGCCATACGCCCTCCCAAGCGCCAGCCCAGAAGAAAGAGGGGAATCGCCAACAGAGGACCGAGAAACGGCCCGGCCAGCGCGGCCGGCCAGCGGAGATCAAGAGCGCTGATGGACGCGACGGTTGCGATCAGGATCGAGGGTAGAGGAGTCCAGTGCGTTGGCGCATAGGTGAGGTGCGCCGGATGCTCGGCCCGGTGGCGATCGTAGTTGCTCTGCTGCCATTGGTGAGCAAGATTCAGATAGAGGTAGCTGTCCAGACCCGTGAGCAGCGGTGCTTCTTGATGAAATGTGCGGTCTCGCAGCGTACTCCACGTATCCAAAGCGTGCAGACGGACCAACCAACCGGCCACCAGAATCAGAAGGAGAGCAAGCAGAGTGATCAACCACCAGGTGCGGTGCTGATGATCACCGGTTCGAGCAGCAGGCGAGGGTGGATCGGTCTGTTCCGTAGAACTCACGGTGCTGTGGCGGACGCTGAAGGAGTGGCGGGTTGCGGTCTGTTTTCACCATACCAGAGTCGAGCAAGATGGTTCAGAGAGCGTACATAGGGGCCACCGTTGCTCAGTGCCGGAGGCAGGTCATTCAGAGCATTTTCAGCCTCCTGAAAGGATGAATAGCGACCATGAAAAAGTAGAAAGCGAGTCGGGCCGTCTTTCGGTTTCAGCTCTTTGATATAGATATCGTCTACATGGCTCGACTGTTCGGTCAAGAACTCCTCCAGCCAGGGTAGGCGGCTGTTGTCCAAGGTGAGAAACTGGATGGTGTAGTCCTGTTTTCCGCTGGTTGCAATCCAGTTACGCACCGCTCGCATGCGCTGTTCCATGTGGCTCAGGGGCGAGAGTGTTGAGGAGATCGGCGGTGTGGCGTGCGTCGTCGAGGGCCGCTCCGATCTCCCAGTCGAGGGCTGCTCCGATCCCTCAGAAGTGGTGGCCGCGGTGGTGGGTTGAATGATTCTGGCGTAGCGTGGTTTCGGCGTCGGGACATCGGGAGAGTAGTGCTGCACTGTGGGTGATGCCGTCGGTGTGCGAGCCGGTCTGCTCTCTGCTGTACGCACCGGTTCAGACTTCGGTGGTTGCGTCCGTTTCAGGGTGGATGGGGTGCTGGATTCGAGTGACGACGGCGTATCTCCAGATGGTGAATCGGTGATGTGCGTTGTGCTGGAGGTCTCTGTCGGTGTCGATCCCTGCTGATGTGTGGGGTTTGGGGTGGTTGGTGTTTCCGGCACACCACTCGGTTGAAGGAAAAGCCAAAAAAAGGTCCCGGTGGCCACCATGGCCAGAAAGGCAGCAGCGCCCGGTGTCAGTTGAGCAAATGGAGAAAGCAGGCGGCCCAGGTTATCCGACATCAGAGAGATGAACTTGGTAAAACCCGGTATGGGATAGTCGCTGTCCTTGGCGGCATCAAGCACATGACGGGCGGTGATGCGCTGTGACTCCCGTGTGTGGGCGATGAGCAGTGATTTATCGGCCAGACTGTTGATGCGCCGGGTGAGTCCACAAGAGATCTTCCACAGCAACCGAATCGCTCCGGGTTCGAACAGCGGCGAGCCGTCGTGACCGGCAGCCTGAAGCCGAAAGGTGAGATAGTCGCCGGTCTCCTCCAGGGTGAGGGGAGCCAGGGAGAAGGAGTAGGCGATGCGCTCCTTGAGCTGGCGAATATCCTGTCGTTTCAGGGTCGTGTCCAGTTCCGGTTGTCCGAACAGCACCAGTTGCAGAAGCTTATGGGTGTGGGTCTCCAGATTGCTTAGCATGCGCACCTGTTCCAGCGCTTCCAGAGGCATGTTCTGTGCCTCTTCCACCAGCACCACCACCCGAACACCCTTACGGAATCGCTCCACCAACAGGGTGTGCAGCAGGCTCAATTTCCGTTGTCGGCTTAGATCTTCTTCATGGGGGAAGGGGTCGTGCAGTTCCTCGGCGATGGCATCCAGAACTTCATCACCGCTGAGGCTGGGGTTGAGCAGAAACACCGTCTCGACATGGTCCGGAAGAGTGTGGGCCAGCATGCGGCAGAGCATGGTTTTTCCGGAGCCGACCTCGCCGACCACTTTGATGATGCCTTCTCCATTGAGAATGGCATAGGAGAGGGCGTCGAGGATCGGTCCTCGACGAGCACCGGAGTAGAAGAGGTCGACATTGGGTGTGTTGCGGAACGGATGACGGTGAAGACCGAACGCCTTCTGGTACATTGCGTGGAACCTTCTGGCGAATTAATAAGGGGTATAGTACAGCCATCAAGAGTAAGACGTTTCCAGCACTCTCACAAGCGGCACGAACGACACAAAAAATGGGAC
>JADGBX010000107.1 GCA_015231265.1 Magnetococcales bacterium
CACCCAGCAGTTGGTTCTGAAGGTTCTCAACAAGGAACACCCCAGTCCGGAGAGCATGGCGCAGTTCGAACTGGAGTACAGCCTGACCCGTGGGCTGGGACTGCCCGGGGTGATCCGCGCCTATGATCTTCAGCGCCACAACAACAGTCTGGTGATGATCGTCGAGGATTTCGGGGGGGACTCCCTGGATCGTCACATCACGTCCGGCCCGCTCTCCATTGATGAGTTTCTCCATGTGGCGATTGAGGCGGCGGACGGTCTGAGCCAACTCCATGGCCGACACATCATGCACAAGGATGTGACCTCGGCCAACATCGTCTGGAATGCACGCTCCGGCGTGGTTAAGATCATCGATCTCGGCATCTCAAGCCCGCTCGAACACGAACGCAGCGAGCAGACCGACATCGAACATCTGGAAGGCACCCTCCCCTACCTCTCCCCCGAGCAAACAGGTCGCATGAATTTCGACCTGGACTATCGAACCGACCTCTACTCTTTGGGGGTGACCCTGTTCGAGATTCTGACCGGACGCCTGCCCTTTCCGGCCGATCGGCCTCTGGAGTTGATCCACAACCACATTGCCGTTTCGCCGCCGCTGATGCATGAGATTCGTCCCGATGTGCCGCCCGCCCTGTCGGAGATCGTCTTCAAGCTGATGAGCAAGGATCCCGAACAGCGCTACCAGTCCGCCACCGGTCTGCGTCTCGATCTGGAACAGTGCCGGAAGCAGTGGCGCGAACATCGACGGATGGAGCGTTTTGACCTGGGGCAGATGGATGATCTGGGTCGATTCCGAATTCCGCAGAAGCTCTACGGACGCGAGCAGGAGAGCCAACACCTGAGAGATGCGTTGGGCCGGGTATCGGACGGGGGCACGGAACTTCTCCTGATCGGCGGCCGGGCCGGCGTGGGCAAAACCGCCTTGGTGCACGCCCTTCGCAGCACGGTGCTGGAACGGGGTGGCCACTTCATCTCCGGCAAGTACGACCAGTTTCGGCGCGACATCCCCAACAGTGCGATCATGGCGGCGATGGGCGATCTCTTCCACGGTTTTCTCATGGAGGATGAGCAGGGGCTGAGTGCCCGTCGGGAGCGTATCCTGAAGGCGGTGGGCGATGTGGGGGGGGTGCTGACCGACGTTATTCCCGGATACGACACGGTAATGGGGCCGCAGAAGCCGGTCACCGCTCCGGAGGGCAAGGAGGCCGCCAACCAGCTGCAGTACCTCGTCGGCAAGATTCTGAACGGTAGTGCATCACCGGAACAGCCTCTGGTGCTCTTCGTCGATGATCTTCAATGGGCAGACCTCTCCTCCATCACCTTTCTGCAGGCGCTCATCCTGCAGGAGAAACCGGCCCACTGTCTGATCATCGGCGCCTATCGGGACAACGAGGTCGGCGAAGGCCACTCCCTGCTGGAGATGGTCCGGGAGATCGAAGCCCTCGGCACCGGTGTTGTTTCCCGGACGCTACTGCCACCCTCCAAGGAGGCGATGGGCCGGATGATTGCCGACGTGGTGCGCAGCGACCCGGAGAGCGCCCGCTCCCTGGTGGAGATCACCCTGACGAAGACCCACGGCAACCCCTTCTTTCTCGGTCAGTTTCTCAAGACTCTGCACACTGATGGGCGGCTGAGGTTCTCGGAAGGGGCGTGGGTGTGGGATGTTGAAACCCTCTCAGCCCTGAACGTCACCGACAACGTGGCCGATCTGATGGCGGAGCGTGTGGCACTCATGTCGGAATCGACCCGACGGGTGCTGCAACTGGCCTCCTGTATCGGTGGGCGGTTCGATCTGGAGACCCTGGCGATCCTGCACGGAACCGACACCATCACCACCGCCGAGGCGCTCTGGCCCGCCCTGGAGCAGGAGATCATTCTACCCCTGGACCAGAACCACGCCCTGGCTCGGCATCTGGCCGATGGTCGCTTTCACTACCGCTTCATCCACGACAAGGCCCAGCAGGCCGCCTATGAGACCATTCCAGAAGCCGAGCGCCAGACCCACCACCTGACTGTCGGCACCACCCTGCTGGAGAACAGTGACGACGCCCTGCTTGAGACGCGGCTGTTCGATATTATCGGTCATCTCAATCAGGCCATTCCTCTGATCCGTGACGACCGGCAGCGAAAGCGACTGGCGGAGCTCAATCTGAAAGCAGGCGACCGTGCCAGTCGTTCCGCCTCCTTCGACACCGCCTACGCCCGTTATTCCGTCGGATTGAGCCTCCTGGATAAGAGCGCATGGGAGAGCGACTATGCGCTGATGGCGGGCCTGCACGCCGGCTTGACACGATCAGGCACCATGCTGGATCAGGTACTTGATGGACTCCAGGATCTCATGGACGAGGTGTTGGAGCGCTACAGAACGCCCCTGGAGAAGGCCAACCACCACCTGACACTCATGCGGTACTACATAGACTCCATGCAAGTTGACATGGCTATACCGGAGGGGATGAACGGGCTCAAGGTGCTCGGTTACACCGTTTCGGAAAAGGCGCTCAAGGTACGTTCCCTATTGGCGATCGTCAGGTTGAGGTCGCAGTTGACGACAGGTAAGTTGAAAACGCTCTCCAAGCTGCCCGTCATGACCGATCCGACCAAAATCCTGGCCATGAAACTGCTCAGTTTTCTCTTTCTGTCCGATCTGCGTCGGGGTGGTGGAACGCTGGCGCCGTTGATTCTTAAACTCCAGATCGATTTGACCCTGAAATACGGCATTGCCCCCTCCTCCGCACACGCTTTTGCTCTGTATGGCGCGCTGCTCTGTGGCCCAATGAAGCGTATCGAGCAGGGATACCTCTACGGCAAATTCGCCCTTTCCCTTGCTGAGGAGGATCCTATCGTACGGCAGTTCGCCAGTGTCAACCATATCTACTGCTTCATGATTCTGGCAACCAAGGAGCCGCTGAAAAATGCCCTGCCTCTGACACACCGAGCCATTCAGGTGGGCAGGGAATCGGGAGACTATGATCTGGCCTCCTTGCTGTTTCCGGCGTTCATGTTTCTCCGGGTTAATGGGGATTTTTCACTGGACCAGGCTGCTGAAACCATTCATTCATTCGATATCGAATTCGCCCATTCACGTGGCGCAAACTTCAAATATACCGAATTAATCAGACTGTTCGTTGATCTTTTGCGCATGGAGAGCGGCACGACACCCGCCATAGAACAGTTCGTTGAGCAGGATCCGGGCCTTATGGCCCTTATTGAGAACACCCTCGACATCAAACTCTCCTATCTGTTTTTACGGGTTAAGCTGCTCCATACGTTCGGTCTCTATGAAGAGGCCCTTGAACTGGCCGATGAACTGGAAAAGAGGTACAGAGACTTCGGGCTTCTGTTCGCGGGCATTCCCATCGCCTACATGTTCATCTCTCTCCTCCGGCTTGCACACTATCCCAACGCCTCCCCTCGTGAGCAACGCCGTTTGATGAAGGGGGTTAATAGACTCCAGAAGTCGATGAAAAGATGGGCCCGCCACGCGCCGATGAACTATCGCCACAAGTACCTGATCGTCGAAGCGGAACGACGGCGGGTACTGGGTAAGCACAAGGGGATCCGGGATCTCTATGAGGAAGCGGTGGCGTTGGCACGGAA
The DNA here is from genome assembly GCA_015231265.1 of Magnetococcales bacterium. Taxonomy (GTDB): domain Bacteria; phylum Pseudomonadota; class Magnetococcia; order Magnetococcales; family JADGBX01; genus JADGBX01. Next base: position 3,598 of record JADGBX010000107.1, read on the forward strand.
CTGTTCTTCCCGCTATGAGGAGTGCGTCATCCTGGAGACGACCGGGCGCTACTACCACGAGCGCGGCTGGGCCCATCTGGCGGAACGCACCATTCGTGACGCCTGTATTGCGTACAAACGTTGGGGTGCCCGCCCCAAAGTCACACAGATGGAGAGTCTCTATCCTGAGTATCTGCCGATACCGGACAGGGCTGAGGGGTCGATCTCCATCAACCGATCAAGCACCACTCGCTCCGGCACGATCCCCGTCTCGGCCCAACTCGACCTGGAGAGCGTCATCCGCGCCTCGGCCACCCTCTTCGGCGAGGATGATCTGGCAACACTGCTCACCCGCATGATGCATCTGGCACTGGAGAACGCCGGAGCGGAGCGGGGAGTGCTGGTTTTGAGGCAGGGAGAGCGCTGGTTGATCGAGGCGGAGATCGCAGAGTCGGGCAAAGAGGTGCGGGTGCTGGAGTCGCTGCCGCTCTCCACGCTGCGCAACGGCACGCCCATCGCGCCGGTCGAGATCGTCCACTATGTGATCCGCTCCGGAGAGAACATCGTTCTGGAGGACGCCGGGCAAGAGAACCGCTTTGCCAACACCTCCTACGTCACCGGACACGGCTGTCGGTCGCTGCTCTGCGTGCCGTTGAGCCACCACGCCGATGTGGTGGGGTCGATGGTGCTTGAAAATCGTCAACTCACCGGCGCCTTTACCGCCAACCGGGTGGAGATGATGCGCCTGATCGGCGCCCTGGCGGCGCTCTCCATCCACAACGCTCGCCACCTGGAAGCGCTGAAACGGGCCGAATCCCGCAATCGTGAGATGGCTCTTCACATGGATTCGACCCGGGAGTCGGAGAAGAAGCGGATCGCCGGTGAAGTGCACGACGAACTGGGCAGCATGCTGACAAAGCTCTCCATGGACATCAGCTGGCTGCGCAAACACACCCCGGAGCGTCCCGCCAAACTGGATCGTCACCTGGAGGAGGTGGAGGACGGCGTCCAAGCCATCGGTAAATCGGTACGGCGCATCGCCCGCTCCCTTCGACCCAAAGTTCTGGACGAGTTCGGGCTCACCGCCGCCCTGGAGTGGCTGGTTCAGGAGACCAACAACCACGGGCCACTCACCGTACGTTGGGCCAGCACGCCGCCGGAGGTGATGCTGGATGATGATGGTCGAACCACCCTGTTCCGCATCTGCCAGGAGTCTCTGACCAACACCATCCGCCACGCCGACGCCACCGAAGCGACGCTCTCTCTGCAGATGGACACCAACGCCGTCACCCTGGAGGTCAGCGACAATGGCCGAGGGCTCGACCCGGCTATCCTCGAAGAGCGGCAGGACCGCTTCGGCATCGACGGTATGCGACAGCGGGCAGAACATCGAGGGGGGCGTCTCGACCTCTCACCGGCACCGGAAGGGGGGCTGCGCGTCCGCGTCCGACTGCCCCTGACCGGCGAGCAGCAGGAGAGTGCACCATGAAGATCTTCATTGCCGACGACCACGCCATCGTTCGTGACGGCTTGAAGCGCATCCTGTCGGAACACTCGGGCATGGAGGTGTGCGGCGAAGCCGAAAATGGCCGTGATGCCCTGCGTGCCTTGAAACAGCTCGACTGGGATATTCTACTGCTGGATGTCTCCATGCCCGGCATGGGCGGCCTGGAGACGCTCAAACATGTGGCAGGCCGATTCCCCGGCAAACCGGTGCTGATCCTGACCCAACACGAAGAGACCCATCTGGCCCGCCGCTTCCTGAAAGCGGGCGCGTCCGGATACCTCACCAAACAGGAAGCATCAGCAGAGCTGATCAAGGCGATACGCCGCATCAGTCAGAGTCGCCGCTACGTCGCCCCCAGCGTGGCCGAAGAGATGTTCGGAGAGCTGGAGACCGAACAGCCCCCGGCAACACACACAACCCTCTCCGACCGGGAGTACAACGTGCTCTGCCGCATCGCCTCCGGAAAATCCCTGTCGGCTATTGCCGAAGAGCTTACCATCTCCGTCAGCACCGTCAGCACCTATCGACGACGCATTCTCGACAAGATGAATCTTAGCTCCAACGCCGAACTCACCCGCTACGCCTTGGACAACGATCTCCTTGAATAATAAAACCAATATCCAGACTCACCCAAGAATTCGGGGACGTGTCATAAATTTACGACACACTTTTCGCAATTATGCGACACGATTTTTAGCCATTCATCGACAGACAGAGAGAGGGAGTAGCCGGTAGAGTCCCGATCATTGGCAGCACGCGGGGAAGACTGCTGGATCTGTTGCACCCGATCAGAGGGGGTGGGAGATCGGGAGAGCAACTTTTCGGCAGAGGGCAGGATTATGCCTGTTTCGTCTTCCCCGCAACAACTCCGACCCCGGTGAATGCGCCCATATTACACCCACGACATCGATTTATGGATTGTGGAACACGAACACCATGACAGCACCTATTTCTTCCGATTCCGGCATCTCGATTCATGACATCAAAGAGGGGTTGGACCGCAATGAATTTCTGTTTCACTATCAGCCCAAGGTCTCCTTCCTCACCGGACGGATGATCGGCGCCGAAGCCTTGATTCGCTGGAACAGGGGCGGCACTCTCGTCCCGCCCGGAGCGTTCATTCCCCTGTCGGAACAGACCGGCTTCATCACCTTGATCACCGAACACATGTTCGAGCAGCTGTTGCAGGATCTCGAGCGGATCCCCTCTCTCTCCGATGAGCGTTTCGGAGTCGCCTTCAACATCTCCGCCCACGACCTGCAGTCGGATCGCCTGCTGAAACGGATCCGCACCGCCAGAGACTCGGGCCGTGTCGATAGCCGAGCACTCCAGTTCGAGCTCACCGAGACCATTCTGGCCGATCTCTCCTCCTCGTCGATCCAGATGATGCACGACTTCTCCAATCTCGGCATCACGCTGGCGCTGGACGACTTCGGAACGGGCTACTCATCGCTGGAGGTGTTGTCCACCTTCCCCTTCTCCATGCTCAAACTTGATCGCAGCATCGTTCGTCACATCGTCAGTCGCAACAAGGCCAGCCGCATCGTCAACGCCAACATCCGCATGGCCCAACACATCGGACTGCGCACCGTCGCCGAAGGTATTGAAGATGAAGAGACCTACAACACCCTGATGTATTCCGGCTGCAATCAAGGCCAAGGCTACTTCATCGCCCGCCCCATGCCGCTGGAGAGCCTCATCGATCTGTTGTACTCGCCTGCCAAATGGTCGGGCAACTCCGTCGGTCTCATCTATCAGGCTCAACTGGACCATCTCCAGTGGCGCAAAGAGGTGATCGAACTCTTCTACTACATCTGCAACAACGGAATAGGTGAGGAGATCACCAAAGACGAAACCTATCGCTATGTGACGGGTGATCACACCGTCTGCAATCTTGGCAAATGGTACTACGGTGATGGCAGAATGTACGGCCACATCGGCCTGTTCCAACAACTGGAATCGGTCCACGTCCGACTCCACCAGGTGGGACGCGCCCTTCTGAACAAAGCGGTTCGCAGCGGCAAGACCCCCGACGCCCTCCACGACATCTCCGAGATCAACGCCCTCTCAGGAGAGGTGATCCGTCTGTTACAAAACCTGGAGAATCATGTCCATATGGACATCTCCGATCAAAACACTCGCAGCAGAGGCCGGGCAACCACGAACAACAAGAGCCTCGGCGACGAACCCTCATGCTGTCGAGAACAGACGGCAAACCCCTTTTCCCACCGCCTCTCCACCCCCGACGGCGGATTGATCATGCAGGCCGGTTGAACGGGCACGGGACAACGCGCAACTCCGCATCGGACAGCACGCACAGAGCAGTAATGGAGAACAGCCATGGCAGAGAGAGCAACACCCATAACGATGGTCGGCAGAACACCATGGATCCTCATGGCGTTGATGGCTCTGCTCTTCAGCGGCTGCGCCAGTTATGAGACCGGCAGTGAACTGGACGACGACTGGAGCGAAGAGGCGATCACCATCACACCGAAAACGTTGCCGAAGGATGCCCAGCGCTCCCTGCTGGTGGTGCTGCGTTATCCGGTTCTGGTGGATGAGTATGTGGAGTGGAAGATCGACGAACGCTTCGGCCACTGGCGCCCTGGACACGATGAACCGGACCCGGAGGCGTTCTACGATGTTCCGCCCAGCTCCGGCTTTTCCGACAGCTTGCGCCGAACGCTCTACTACGCCAATGAGCTCTACCGCATTCTGACCCAGCGCCTTCCGGAAGGGAGTGTGATCATGCTGCCCCAGAAGGTGGTTCGGGACGGAGACGGCTACCGGGCGGTCGCCTTGGAGCGCACCACGCCCCCTCCAGCAGCCGTTACCGTCGATTTCTTCACCTACACCCAGGCCAGACGCGATGCACTGAATGAGGATGTATTGATGTCCCTGGGCGATATGGTCACCCCCATGATCCAGGCCCACACCGCTCCCGCAGCGGCTCCTGAAACCGGCGGGGTGCTGATTCGGACCGAGGGGATGCACCCGCTCATCGAGAAGGGGGGCAACCACACGATTATCGATCACATGCTGCTGGGCTCAACCGACGACAGCGATCTGTCTCTGGACAACGACGTGCCCGCTGACGAGGACGAAGTTCTGGAGATCCCGCTGGAGTCGTTACAGATGGAGGAGGAGCGCATCCAGGAAAACGCCGCCACCCCCAATCCGCCTCCCGGCCTCGCCCCCTCCTACTTCGCCTTCATCTCCGCTTACGCCAACGCCGTTGTCGATGCCGTCAATCGGATCGATATTGCCAAAGCGTTGCAGGAGCGCCGCCGCGACTACGAGCAGAACCTCATTTCGGAGATCAGAAAACAGTCCCAAGGCGCCCCCCCCAGTACACGCGGGGACAATTGGAGCACGTTTGTCCGACGGGCTGAAAGGGGAGAGGTGATCTCAATGCTCAAACGGTCGGCGGTGCTCTACTCTCTCGTCTATCAAAACTCCTTCGGAAACGGCATGCGGCAGACGGTCAAAGCGGAGTTCGACTACATTGTCCGCGCCAGAGACATCGCCGACGAGCAGGCCACCAACAACTTCATGACCGGTGTCAACATCGCTCTGGCCGTTGCCGGGGCCGCCGCCGGTGTTGCAGCATCGACGCAGAACCTCTCCGCTGCCCAGCATATGGATCTCACCACACATATGAACACCATCACCACCCAGACATCCTCCCTCAGCAATACACTCATGGAGGAGCGCAGCGCCCTCTCTGCCGCCCAGGTGGCCAATGAAGCCACGTTCAACACCTCCTTCAACGATGTCTATTTTCAACAGGACCTCATCATCAGCGATGCCATTCTCACCGGCGGCAAGGAGGATCTCAGAGTCAAGGATCTCAAAGAGGCCCGCGAGAAGATTGCAAAAAAATATATCGCCGCCATGAGCCGCATGAAGAGATGAGACCGTTGTGAACACCTCTTTTCAGAATCGCGCCCTTTTCAGTCTCACCCTCGTTCTGCTGCTGTTTCTGGTAGGCGCAGAGCAGGCGCGGGGGTTCGACCAATTCGGCAAGGTGAACCCCTTCTTTGCAGGAGAGTGTTTCCGGGACTGGGAAGAGGGGGATCTCCACTATTTCCAGAACACCTGCGACCGGGAGATCACCGTCGCCTACTGTTCCCACACAAAAAAGTTCAGCGGCAAGCACTGTGGCCAGAACAAGGCCCCCAACAACGTTTACTTCACCCACATGAAGCATCTCGGCCCTTATGAAAAAGACTACAAATACAAAGGCGGCTTGATGGAATTTGCCCCCTGCTTCGGCAGGATCAACCAGTGGGAGAGGCCGCTTCGCTTCAAGAGTCACAAGCGGGGGTGGTTCTACTGCCCTCCGCCTAAAAAGAAGAAAACAAAGAAAGAAAAGAAAAGCCACGAAAAGGAGGCGCGCGCAGCCAGACCCGAGCCGCCCAAACCCTCTAAAGATTCAGAAAGAAGAGGCCGGGAGTCGAAGCAGTCAACACCCTATTTTCAGGGTGATGACGAGCAGTCAGAACCCTCCGAGAATTCCGACAGAAGAGAGTGGGAGTCGAAGCAGTCAACACCAGAAACCCGGGGGAACGTCACCACCGGCCGGGCAGCCTATCAGTGCCTGGAAGTGTGGCGAGATGGCGATAGGCTCTACTACAAGAACACCTGCAATCGCCCGATCACCGCCGTCTACTGCTCCCGCACTCGCAAGCACAGCGGCAAGCTGTGTGGCGATAACCCTTCAAAGGACAACCCCTTCTACACCCACATGACACCGCTGAAACCGGGGGAGTCCAACTGGCGCTACAAACCGGGAGAACTCCAGTTTGCCGTCTGCGATGGACTCATCCACGCCTGGACCCAA
>JADGBX010000108.1 GCA_015231265.1 Magnetococcales bacterium
TGCCCCTCGGTCGAGAAGAGCCTGCATGGCTGCAAAAAAGTGGTCCTGATCGAAGTAGGTGACCGTTTTATCCAGAGCAGAAAGACAGAAGGAGCAGCGCCAGGGGCAGCCCCGTGTGGACTCCACATAGAGCTCGCGGTGTTGGATGTCCCGTTCGGTGTAGAGGTCGTAGGGGAGCGAGAGGGTAGCAGGATCGGGCGGAGGGGCCGTAATGATGCGATGGGACGGATAGCTGTTGGCAAGAATCTCCCGACAGAGTGTGGCAAAAACCACTTCACCGGCTCCGCACACCACATAATCGGCTGCATTGGCCACCGGTTGCTCCATGGTCTCATGGCTCACTTCCGGACCACCAAGAACGACTATCGTCTCTGGAGCAACCCGTTTCAGAGTCTGCACGAACCCAGTGCTCTGGAGCACATTCCAGATCGCCACGCTGACACCGATAATTCGGGGCCAGCGCTCTCCTGAGTGTTGCCATACGCTCTCAACGGCCTGTGCCGCCTGCGTCTCTAGATCGAACTCCAGAATTTCCGTTATCTTCTCCATTTCGCCCATATTGGCTTTCAGACAGCGCAGGCCGAAGGCGGTGTGCCGCCAGCGGGCGTTGAAGGCACAGAGAATGATGTCGGGTGCGGGGTGTTCACTGAATGCGGACACGGTGTGACTCACTGCTGAAGGATGGAGAGGGTGTGGCGCCTACAGGGTAGACCAGAACGGTGGAAACAGAAAGAACAGAGCCCCATCTAAAGAGAAGCCGTTTCATCGCGGAGACTCACAGGGAGCCAGACAAGAACTGCGTGCTCAATAGAAAAGAGACTCTTCATCCCGAGACGACTGTGTCGATCCTTCAGGTGGGAGGGGTTAACGGCTTTTCTGGAATCTATACACCGTAAATCATCCATTGGCATAGCCAGCGCAACATTATACTATTACGCTGTTTTTTTAGAAGTTTGTTGGTGATCGCGGACAGCATAGATCGTTTTAATGAGGATGTGTTGATGTTTTATGTTTGATGGGCGGGAATCTGTGCATGAAGTGTGTTAGAGTACGCTTCTTGCTTATCACACTCCTGTACCCCGAATCCGATCTCTGTGTGGCAGGGATGGGATGATTTGAGCAGCAAGATACGGAGACATGCGAAACTATACTTCCACCCGACTGCTGATTGTTTTGACGTTGATGATGCCTTTGCTCGGCGCCTGTTCCGAGTATCCCAAGTCGCGGGATGAGCTGAGTCGTTTGAAGTTGGAAGCGTTGCACGACGAATATGCATGGGCCAACCGCTCTTCCAAGGACAGCATGATCTGGACGCTCTCCACCTGGGAACGACAAGAGTATATCCAGACAGTCACCTTCCACATCGACAAACAGCCCTGATTCTGTTGACGAAGGCGTCGTGCGTCCTCTTAATCCTCTCCTCTTTCTCCTGTTTTCGGTAGGTGTCGGTATTCGAATCGGTTCCTGTGCGCTATCCGATTTAGAAGCCGTGATCCCGTTCTGTTGCACGGAGAGACCTCAATGATTCGGACGGCTGATTATCTCATAATCGGCGGTGGTGTCGTGGGTCTTACCACGGCACTGGCCCTCAAACGCCGTCACTCCGACGCCTCGGTTGTCGTGATCGAGAAGGAGAGTGCCTGTGGCCGTCATGCCAGCGGTCGTAACAGCGGTGTGCTGCATGCCGGGTTCTACTATACGGCGAACAGTCTCAAGGCTCGATTCACCCGGGATGGCAATCGGCGCATGACCGCCTACTGTCTGGAGAGGGGGCTCGGCATCAACCGCTGCGGCAAGTTGGTGGTGGCGGCGGATAAGTCGGAACTGGCAACGCTGGACCTTCTTAAACAGCGGGGAGAGGCCAACGGTATCGAGCTGGAGGAGATCAGCGAAACCGAAGCCAGGGAGAGAGAGCCGCGAGTGCGCACCTTTCAAAAAGCGCTCTATTCTCCGAGCACCGCTTCCGTTGATCCGGTGGAGGTGATGACGGCTCTGGAGGAGGATGCACGGGCTGCCGGGGTGGTGATTCGCAAAGGGGTGCGCTGTTATGGAAGAGGCAGCGATGGTTCCGTCAAGAGCGATGCGGGCGATCTCACACCCGGTTATGTGATCAATGCCGCCGGTCTGCAGGCGGATCGGATTGCACGCACTTTCGATTTTTGCAGGGACTATCGTATTTTGCCGTTCAAAGGGCTCTACCTCTACGAAGAGTCCCCCCAACCGGTGCGCATGCACCTCTATCCCGTACCCGATCTACGCAACCCTTTTCTCGGCGTGCACTACACCGTGACGGTGGATGGTCGCACCAAACTGGGACCGACGGCAATTCCCTGTTTCTGGCGAGAGCAGTACGGGGGGGCGTCGGGGTTCGAGATGCGGGAGTTCCTGGAGATGGCGTGGCGTCAGGCGGGGTTGTTGCTGTTCAGCTCCTTTGCCTTCAAGCGATTGGCTCTGGAAGAGAGCCGTAAATACAGCCGCAGCACCATGGCGCGCATGGCGGGAAGATTGGCCACGGGCAGTGATCCGGGTCAGTGTCGGGTGTGGGCGAAACCGGGCATTCGGGCACAGCTTGTGGAGACCGCACATCGGACTCTGGTCAGCGACTTCATCCTGGAGGGGGATGGTCGTTCGCTGCATGTGTTGAATGCGGTCTCCCCGGCGTTCACCTGTTCGCTTCCCTTTGCCGACCACATCGTCGATGAGGTGGAGCGGCATACGGGGTGAGGCTCTTGATCCGGATCAGCTCGCTTCGGGCGGCGCCCACTCGATCCACTTTCTGGCATCCAGATGTTCACCGTTGACATCCTTGGAGTGTTCCGATGCCAGATAGAGGAAGACCGGAGTGATCGAGTCGGATGTGGGCAGTGCCTCCTTGTCCTCTCCCGGAAAAGCTTGTGCACGCATCTCGGTAGCGGTGCCGCCGGGATTAACGCTATTCATACGAATCCCCGAGGGGCCAAGTTCCTGAGACCAGGTTTCTGTCATGTTGACCATACCGGCTTTGGTCACGGCGTAGGCTCCCCAGTAGGCGCGCCCTTGATGACCGACGCTTGAGGTGACATTGATGACCGATCCCGCCTCCGCCGCCCGGAGAAGCGGTGTCAGTTCGCGCGTAAGAAAAAAGGGTGCGGTGAGGTTGACGCGCAGCACCTTCTCCCAGATGGGGGGCTCGTAGGCGGAGAGAGGTGTCATGGAGCCGAGAATTCCGGCATTGTTGATCAGAACATCCAACCGCCCGTAGCGTTCCTGAATGGTTTTGGCCAGATCGGGAATACGGTGGAGCTGGGTCTCCAGATCCAGAGGAACGATGGTCGCCTCACCACCGGCGGCGGTGATCTGGTCGTAGGTCTCCTCCAGAGTGGCTTGGGTTCTACCCAGTAGAATCAGCGTCGCACCCTGGGCGGCACAGGCGAGAGAGACGGCGCGGCCGATGCCGGAACCGGCACCGGTGACGAGAACAATTCGGTTGTCGAGGAGCATGAGCATGCCTTCGGTTGGTGGTCAGGAACAACAGCGTCCCATGGAAACCGCAACGGAGAGCCCGGAGGACCTCCTTGCCGGATCTCAGCCGGACAAGGGGAGTGCAATCTTCATCATGGGGCCCACCGCTTCGGGCAAGAGCGGACTCGCCCTGATGCTGGCGGAGCGGTTTGGTCTTGAGATCGTAAACGCCGATTCGGTCCAGGTCTACCGTGGAATGGAGATCGGTGCGGCTAAACCCACACCTGAAGAGCGGGGGAGGGTCGTCCACCATCTGTTGGATCGAGCCGATCCCTCGGAGCGCTACTCGGCAGGTCGCTTTCTGCGGGAGGCCAAGGCTGTTCTGAATGACTGTCGGGCACGGGGGGTGATGCCGTTGGTTGTGGGCGGGACCGGTCTCTATTTCCGAGTGCTCGGTCAGGGCATCGCACCGGCTCCCGATGTCGATCCCTCCGTGTTGGCCACGTTGACGGCAACAGCCGAGCGTGAGGGGTGGCCGTCGCTCCACGCCTCCCTTCAGAGTGTTGATCCCACCGCCGCTGGCCGCATCCACCCCAATGACCGTCAGCGCATCTCCCGCGCCTTGGGTGTCTTCCACACCACCGGCACCACCCTCTCCGATTGGCAGCAACGGCAGAAGAGGATTCAACAGCCGGAGCGGTTGCGCCTGATGCCCGACCGTCCCAGAGAGCAGCTCTATGCACGCATCAACCATCGCTTCGATCTGATGATGAAACACGGGTTTCTGGAGGAGGTTCGGGCGTTGTATGAGAGAGGGCTCGACAGGGAGTTGCCCGCCATGAAAGCGGTGGGGTATCGACAGCTCTTTGCGGCGCTTGATGGGACCATGACTCTTGAAGAGGCTGTAGAGCAAGCCAAGCGGGAGTCCCGCCGCTACGCCAAACGGCAGCTCACCTGGTTGCGTCGGGAACCGGATCTGCATCGCATAGAGTCCAGTGCTCGAGAGCAGGCGGTCACTCTGGTTGAACGCTATCTCGATCGGGCGCCATTGTCGGCGTGTTGATGGCGAGGAGTGTGCCTTGGCCTGTATCTTGAATGACCATAGGCAACATCACGTTGATATGATGAAACGGATGCTTGGCTTTTTTCATAATCTGCGGGATAATCATTGGTCCAGTCGAGACCCTCTTCAGGAAAAGAGCTGTCATGAGCGCTCTGTTTCGACTGATGATAATGGAAAAGCAAACATGCCGTTCGGCAACAGTTCCCGGAGACTTTTCGTGAGATCCGGAGGACTGATCACACTGTTTAGGCCCAATTTTTTAGGGGAGAGTGTCCCATGGCCAACCAATCCGGTCATAATGTGCAGGATCCGTTTCTCAATACCTTGAGGCGTGAGAAGGTGCCCGTGACGATCTTTCTGGTCAACGGTATCAAGCTTCAAGGTGTTGTCGCCTCCTTCGACAACTACTGTCTGATGCTGAAAAACAGCGTCACCCAGCTCGTTTTCAAGCATGCGATCTCGACGGTGATGCCGTCGCGCAATGTGCACCCAGGCGGTGATCGGGATGGGCATAGCCATGGCGATGGTGAACGTCGACCCCATGGCGGTGGTGGACGGAACTTTGGCGGTCGCGGCAGCTATCCCCGTTATGGCGGTGGACGGCACGACTCCCGGCACGACTCGCGGAACGAAGGTGGACGCAGCAGCTATCGCAACAACACAACGCCTCCGGCGGCGCCTGCGGCGCCTGCGGCGCCAGCAGCACCTGCGACCAGTTCCAGTAGCGAAGAGAGTGGTGGTGGAAGTGACGTTGACGGTAATCGCTGATAGAACCATGCAGAGATTTCATAGCAATACGGTGAATAGCTGTGTTGGCTGGGGCGGTTGTGGATGGTCGCTTCATGCGTGATACCCATGCTGCACGCGAGCGGGCCGTTCTGATCCAAGCCGTTCCTCAAGGTGAGGAGCGTTCCCGCCATCAACGTTTGCTCACCGAGCTGCACCATCTGGTGGCTGCGGCCGATCTCGATGTTCAGGATACCCAGATGCTCGGCCACGCCCGCCTGGTCCCGTCCCACTTCCTGGGACAGGGTCAGGTGGAGCGTCTGGCAGAGCAGGTGGCGGCGCAGGAGCTGGATGTGGTGGTGTTCAACCACAGTCTGAGTCCTGTTCAGCAGCGCAATCTCGAAAAGAGCCTGAAGGCCAAGGTGGTGGATCGCACCGGCATCATTCTGGAGATCTTCGCCCGACGTGCACGAACGCGGGAGGGGCGTCTTCAGGTGGAGTTGGCCTCGCTGATGTATCAGCAGTCGCGACTGGTGCGCTCCTGGACCCATCTGGAGCGGCAGCGAGGCGGTGTCGGCATGCGTGGCGGCCCCGGTGAGGCGCAGATCGAGATCGACCGCCGTCTGATTCGCAAACGGATCGACACCCTCAAACGCACTCTGGCCAATGTCGCTCGTACCCGTGCTCTGCAGCGGCGTCCGCGACGAGATATTCCTCTCTTCACCGTCGCCCTGGTCGGTTACACCAATGCAGGGAAATCAACCCTCTTCAATCAACTGACCGATGCCGGAGTGGAGGAGCGCAATGCGCTGTTCGCCACTCTGGATCCCACGGTGCGCTCCATCGACATGCCCGGTGGTGGGCAGGTGGTGCTCAGCGATACGGTGGGGTTTATCCGCGATCTCCCCCACGATCTGGTGGCAGCGTTTCGGGCGACGCTTGAGGAGGTGTGCGAAGCGGATCTTCTGCTCCATGTGGTGGATATCTCCGATCCCGAATGGGAAGCGCAGATGGCGGCGGTGATGGAGGTGCTTGAAGAGTTGGAGGCCGCGGACAAACCGATGCGGATTCTGCTTAACAAGACCGATCTGCTCGATGCCGAGAGCCCGGTGCTGAAACGTCTGATGACGGTGTTGCAGGCGATTCCCGTCTCTGCCAAGAGTGGTGCAGGACTGGATGATCTTCGGGAGACCCTGGCGCGTGCCATGTCCGAAACCTGGCGCACCTTCCGTCTGGAGTTGCCGTGGGAGGAGGGGGCGTTGACGGCGCGACTCTGCCAAGAGGGGCGGGTGTTGGAGCGTATCGAGACCGACACCCATCTCCGGATGACCGTCTCCCTTCCCCATGCGTCGGCGGGCCGTCTTGCCTCGGCTCTGGAGCCCTATCATGTGGAGCACGGACAGGGGCATGATCCTGATGCTTCCGACGCCGATTCCGAATCTACGCCTCTCTCTGATCCTTCCATGGTTGCCTGAGTTAAGCTCTCTTTTTCGCCTCACACTTCAGGCTACCTTGTTGTTCCTCAAGTATTTATATCTCTTGAGTTATTGTGACTCAAGGGCATCGATTGCGTTGACCAGTTCGTCGATATGGGCGGTCAGGGCGTAGATGTTGTGGATGTCGCGGCCATCGAAGGGGTTGAGGAAGCGACATTTGTGGGTCTGGGAGAAGTCGTGGATCAGATCATCGGCGTCGTAGAGACGCTCCCGCATTCGCATGGGGTTGGGGCTGCCGGTGAGCATCTCGTTGACCGCCAACACCAGAGGGAAGGTGTTCTCCTGAAGCCGACCATCGCTCTCTTCGGAGAGGATGTGATCGAGACGATAGATCCCATAGGCCCGAGGCCGAAATCTGCGCAGAGCCAACAGATGCACCATCAGTGAGGGATCGGGATAGCCATCATCCTGCCAGGTACGGCAGAGCGTGGCGATCTCATCGATCAACGCCGCCATCTCGCTCTCCGGGTGGTTGCCGGAGTCGATGATATCCGCCAGGAGAAGCGCCACATGCTCCTTGAAACCGGGAGGATAGGCGTCGATCATCTGATTGAGATTCCGTTCTTCCCACAGAGTATCAAAAGCGTGCAGTGTTGGTGAGGTGGTAGTGGTCTCCAGCATGATCCGGGGTCCGTGCTCTTTGAAATCGTTGATCCGTTCGTGAACGCAGGTGCAGACACTATACCAGAAAAGTGCCGTGATCACGTCCCGAACCTGTATGAAAACCCGGGGAGAGGGCGTACACTCGATAGCAAGGGTGTGTCCTCAATTGAGAACACTCCCTAGTCTCTTTCAGATCTGACGTCTGATCCGGATAGGCCGCCATTCGGGGGGAGTTATGGAGTCGTTGCTGGTTGTTCTGGTTCTGTATGCCGTCGTCATGGTTTTCATCATGCCATGGGTGGTGTTGAGCCGGTCGAAGCGCCTCTCCCAAGAGGTCGAACGGTTACGTCAAACCGTGGAGACGCTGGAAGAGCAACTTGATGCTCAGATAGCCCCCCCTTCTCTGAGAAAAGCGGTTGTGTCCCGGGAGAGCGTGCACTCTCGGGAAGCGGAGCCGGATCCTTCCCACACTTCAACGTTGAAGCTCCCGGAGTCGAAAGAGCCCCGTTCTGATCCTTCTGCTCCCGTTATGGTCTCGTCGTCACTCTCTCAAACCGGCGACATCGGTTCAGAGCAGGGGAAGGAAGAGACGAAGGAGACACGCACGGCAGAGCCTACGGATAAGAGAGAGCAACAGAGAAGCGCAGCCAGGGGTCCGAAGAGCAAGGTGCGCGTGCAAGAGAGTTTCGAGCAGCGCTATGGTGCCCGTCTGCCGGTCTGGATCGGTGGTCTTGCCCTGACTCTGGCCGGTTTTTTCCTGGTCAAATACTCCATCGACAATAACCTGTTGACACCGATCATCCGAGTGTTGGGAGGTGCTGGTCTGGGGGGTGCGCTTCTCTATGCGGCCCACGTCATTCGAACCCGAAAACCGGATCTTGCCGATGGCGAACGCATCTCCCAGGCGCTCACCGGGGCGGGTGTCGCCATCTTCTACGGTGTCTGTTACGCCGCCACCATGGTCTACCACTTCCTGCCCATCTGGTTGGGTTTCGTAGGGATGGGCGTGGTGACCGCTTCGGCGGTGGTGCTCTCCTTGGCGTTTGGACCGCCTATTGCTCTGATGGGGCTGTTGGGAGGGTTTCTGACGCCGGCGCTGCTCAGTTCCGGTTCGGGATCGACCCCTTTTCTCTTCTCCTATCTCTACCTTGTCTACTTCGGCATGATCCACATCTTCCGCCGTCAGCAGTGGTGGGGGCTCTCCATGGCGACCACGCTGCTTGCCATGCTCTGGGCGGTGGTGTGGGTGTTGAACCATGTGGATGCGGCGGAAGCGGTTTGGGTACTGCTGTTTCTGCTGGGCACCTCGGCAACGGTGGTGATGCAGATGCGGCAGAGTGAAGAGCCCCTGGCTGAAATAAAAGGTGGGCTGGTCGGAGGCAAAGCGTTCACACCCAGCATCTTCATGCGCTTCAGTTTGGGCGGTAATCTTCTGTTGATGGCCGTGGTGGTACGGGTGGTGGCGTTCGGTATTCTCGAGTGGGGGCTGTTCGGTTGCATGGCGGTGGGGGGCATGGTGCTGGCGTGGTTTGATCCGCGTCGATACGCCTTTCTGCCCTGGCTGTCATTGGTGGCCACCGGCATGATGCTGACGGTCTGGAATCCTGTGGATGATGGGGTGTTCGCGCTGGTTCTGAGCGCCTTTGCTCTGATCCATGTGGGGGGAGGCACTCTGATTTTTCGCCGCTCTCACGACCCCAAGAACTGGGCGCTGTTGCTGGCGCTCTCCAGCCTCGGGTTCTATGTTCTGGCCTGGATCAATCTGGAGAGCAGTACCGTTACCATGGAGATTCCCCTCTTCTGGGGCGCGTTGGCGGCGTTGATGGCGGCCATGGGCAGCGCGCTGGTGCGGGAAACCATGCAGCGCATGGCTGTGGATTTTCCTGATCGCGAGACCGTACTGGCCATTCTGCTTTCTACGGTGACCGCCTTCATCTCTCTGGCGCTTTCGATTGAGGTGCATGCCGATCATCTGGCGGTGGCGTTTGCGTTTCAGACGTTGGGCCTCGCCTGGGTGGGAACGCAGCTTTCCGTTTCGTTCCTCAGAACATTGACGGCGGTTTCATCGTTACTGTTCGGCCTGTTGATGCTGCCCCAGTTCGTGATGCTGGTGCGTCTCACCCTCTACAGTCTGTTCGAAGCCGATCTGGACCTAGGTGTGGTGGTTCCCATGGTGGAGTGGCCGCTGTTCCATCTGGGGTTGCCTGCCGTAGTACTGATGGCGGCGGCAGTTCTGTTGCGACGAGAGAAGACCGACCGTTTGGTGCATATTCTTGAGGGGGTAGCGCCTCTGTTGATTACGGTGATGGGGTACTATCTGATTCGCCAGATTCTGCACCCGGATCGCAATGTGCTGTTCGTCAAGGCAGGGTTCCTGGAGCGGGGGATCGTCACCAATGTTCTGTTTCTGTTCGGTCTGGGCTGCATGATGGCCGGTCGGCGATACGGGCGGCTCGCTCTCTCCTGGGTAGGTATGGTTCTGGCCGGGGTGGCGGCGTTTCGCATTCTCTATTTTGATCTCTTCCTCTACAACCCCATCTGGGTGTTGCAGCAGGTTGATGGCTGGGTGGTGTTGAATACCTT
>JADGBX010000109.1 GCA_015231265.1 Magnetococcales bacterium
AGTGTGTTGTATCTGTTGTGGTGAAAAATGTGCCACCGGAAAGAACTGTTCCGCCCTTTCTGATCTCTCTCACACCAGTTGTGTCGCGAGCTATCGGCGGAGCGCCCGTTTTTTCCGGTTCAAGGTCTGCCGGGTGGTTCCCAACCGTTTGGCAGCCATGGTGCGATTGCCGCCACAGCGCCGCAGCGTCTCTTCGATCAGGTGAGCTTCGGCTTCGTTCAAGGTGGGAAGTGGATCGGGGAAGTCGGTGAAGTGGTTGATGCCGCTCCCCTTGCTCGTCTCCATGGTGAGGAGTCCGGCGCGGGTGGCCAGCTCTTGGAAAGGGTGCATCGACAGAGTATCACCCTCGTTTCGCGCCACGGCATCGTAGATCAGGCCGCGCAACTCCCGGATATTCCCCGGGAAGGGGAGGCGCTCCAGAAGGGAAAAGAGTGCGTGTGGAACCGAGGGTGGTTCAGTGCCGAGCGCCTCTGCCGACTCCGCCACGAAGTGGAGCACCAGTGGCTGGATATCCTCCGGTCGCTCCCGCAGCGGCGGGATGGCGATGTGATGGCTGGAGAGACGGTAGTAGAGATCGGGACGAAACGACCCCTTCTCCATGGCCTGTTCCAGGCTCTTGTTGGTGGCAAAAATGAAGCGGGTATTGGCGTGCCGCAGGGTGTCCGAACCCAACGGGTAGTATCTCTTCTCCTGCAACAGACGCAGCAGCTTCAGTTGCAGACCCACGGGAATATCGCCGATCTCATCCAGAAACAGCGTGCCGTTCCTGGCTTGGGCGATCATGCCTTCACGATCCTTGTCGGCACCGGTGAAGGCCCCTCTTCGGTGGCCGAAAAGGGTGTCGGTGAAGGCGGTCTCATCAAGGCCGGCGACGTTGAGGGAGATGAGTGGACCGGGGGCTTCATTCATCGTATGAATCGATTGGGCGATCATCTCCTTGCCGACGCCGGTCTCACCGGTGACCAAGACCGGTTCCGGGCTGTGGGCAATCGCCCGGATGTAGTGAAAGAGCGCCAGCACTTTTTTACTGCGGGTGATGATTGAAGAGAATGCATCGGCATCATGCAGATCATCGTCCAGCAACACCCCCTTCAGCGTCTGCACCTCGTCCTGTAGCTTGCGAATCTCCAGTGCGCGCCCGATGCTGGAGATCAGCCGGCTCTTCTCGACCGGTTTGATCAGGTAGTCAAACGCCCCCTCCTTCATGCATCGCACCGCCGTATCCAGATCCTGAACGGCGGACATGACGATCACCGGAATCTGCGGGTGGTTGCGCACCAGCTCCGGTAATAGCTTGACGCCCGGCAGCTCCGGCATCATCAGATCAAGAACGATGAGCGAGGCACCGTGTTCGCTGATGAAAGGGATCAATCTCTTCGGGTCGTTCAGGGTCTCCACCGGTCGAATGCCGGAACTCTCCAGCAGCAGGCGGGTGCTCAACAGGACCGACTGCTCGTCATCCACCAGGACGACAGGGCGTTGCACCGTTTTATGTCGGCTCATGGCTGCTGCTCCTTCATCGCCGGGTTGATCGGTAGGCGAACGGTGACGCTGGTGCCTTTGCCCACCGTCGAATCAAAGAGAAGGGAGCCGCCGTGATTCTCCAGAATGGTCGATGAGATGGAGAGTCCCAGGCCGGTTCCCCCTTCATCGAGCTTGGTGGAGAAGAAGGGCGTCGTCAGTTGGTCGATGTTCTGCGAGGGGATGCCGACCCCCTGGTCTCGTACGACCACAAGGATCTCGGTATTGTCTTCAACGGGGAGCACTTCGACGGTCACACCGTGATTGCGGTCGGGCAACGATTGCAGGGCGTTCATCACGATATTCAGGAACACCTGTCCCAACTGCTGGGCGTTGCCCCAAAGGGTCGGCAGGTTGGTGGCCTTGATCACCTGAAAGTGATCGGTGTGTTTCCTGATCTGATTGCGCAGGATCAGAACAGCCGAATCGATGAGTTCCTGAAGATCCACGGCGTCTCCCTGCTCGCTCGCATTCGGACGCACCATCTTCTTCAGATTTTCGATGATGGTCTTGATGCGCAGAGAGTTCTGTACGATCTCATCGGCCAGTGCGGGGAAGTGCTCGATGGCCTGGGGCAGGGGCAGGCCGCCGATATCGATATCCTCCTGTGAGGAAGCCTGCTCTCGGACCACGATTGCCATGTCGCGACAGGCCGCTTTCAACATCTCCGCATTGAGCTGGATGGCCATGTTGGGATTGTTGATTTCATGGGAGATGTTGGCCGAAACCTCCCCCAGGGTCGCCAACTGGGCGGTGCGCAGAGCCTGCTCCTGAAGGGCGAGCTTCTCTTCCTGAGCCGCGTGGCATTTGTGCACCTCCTCCTGAACCCGCCGTTCGAGTTGATGGGCAAAGGTCTGTAGTCGTTGCCGCTGTTGTTTCAGCTCAAGGTGCGTTCTCACCCGTGCCAGAACAACATCCGGACTGATCGGTTTGGAGATGAAATCGACGCAGCCGAGTTGCAGCCCTTTGACCTCATCCCGTGGTTCACCCTTGGAGGTGATGAAGATGACGGGAATCTGATCGGTTTCAGGGTGTGCTTTCAGCGTTTCAAGCACCTCGTAGCCATCCATGCCGGGCATGAGAATGTCCAGAAGAATGATGTCGATGCTGCCGGAGAAGGCGATGTCCAACGCCTCTTGACCGCTGGTGGCGACGACGGTTTTGAACGCACCACTGAGAATAGTGCCCAGGAGTTTGATATTGCCGGGAATGTCATCGACGATCAGAACCCTTGGTTTCGGTTCGGTATCCGGCATGGTTCACCATCCATGGGATGTTCGTGTTGACTGTCAGTGAGATCGTTTCGTTGAGGGTTCTACGTGAGAAAAAGTGGGCGTGCGGAGGCGTTACAGGTTGTCGGCAATGAGGGCGCGCAGCGTTGCCGGGTCGATCGGTTTGGTGACGGTACCGACTGCGCCCAGCGCCTGCTCTTTTTCCGTATCGGGGGCGGTGCCGGTGACGAAGATGATGGGGATCTCGGAGGTGGCCGGATCGGTTTTCAGGGTGGTGCAAACCTCGTAGCCGTCCATGCCGGGCATCACCACATCGAGAAGAATCAGATCCGGCTGGCTCTTGGCCACCACTTTCAACGCTCTCTGGCCATTGAGCGCAACCTTCAACGTATAGTGGCCGTCGAGGATTCCCGAGAGCAGTTCGATGTTCTCGGGGGTGTCGTCCACAAGAAGAATGGTCTTCTGATCACTCATGATCGCCTCGCTGTCATCGGTTCAGAGTCGCGGTCAAGGTGTTCAGATGCTCCAGGGCTGCTTCAAAATCGTAACCGCTGACCGACTCTTTGATCTCCTCTACAAGAGTGGCATCCAATCCTGCTCCTGACAACAACCCTTGCACACTCTCCAGCACTTTCACCGCCTCCAGGTCGTCATCTTCCAGCAGTTCCTGCAACCGGTTCAGTTCCGGCATCAGCGTGGTGAGGTCGATATCAGAGGAGGATTCCGGTGGGGGATCAGCGCTGGGCTCTTCGAGAGTGGTGATCGCATCACACACCTGCTTGAGACTCTCCGCAACCTGGGGAACAAGCCTCTCTGCCAGAGGGGTGTCGGTCTCTTTGAACGCCTGCTCCAGCGACCGGGCATGGCGATGCAGCGCCAGCGCCCCGATGTTGCCTGCGACCCCTTTCAGAGTGTGCGCGATGCGCTCGCACTGTTCACGATCCTGCTGCTCCATCGCCCGGTACAGGGTGTCGATGGCGTCGGACTGGTTGCTTTTGAAGCGTATCAGGAGCTTTCGGTAGGAGGGGACATTGCCGCCGATACAGGCGAGACCCGCGTCACTGTCGATGCCGGGAAGCGGGGGCAGGGGGGTGCTCTCTGAAGAGGAGGCGGTTTCGGCCATGGACGACGCCTCTTCCGCCGTCACCGGCTGGGCCGGGGTGATCCATTTCGCCATGGTGCGGAACATCTCGCGCACATTGATCGGTTTGCCGATATGGTCGTTCATCCCGGCGGCCATCGCCTTCTCCAGATCGCCGGACATCACATTGGCGGTCATGGCGATCACCGGAAGATCATCGAACTGCTCCTGCCGGCGGATGGCCTTGCTGGCGGTATAACCATCCATGACCGGCATCTGCACATCCATCAACACCCCGTCGAACGTTTCGTCTCCGGCGAGAATATCCAGGGCGCGTTGGCCGTTCTCGGCGGTTGTGGCGGTGATGCCGCAGTTGCGCAGCAGTTCGAGAGCCAGCTCCTGGTTGACGGCGTTATCCTCCACCAGAAGAAGGTGTGCGCCCCGCAGGTGGGCCTGGGCATCGTGATGATCGTCACCATGGGCGGTGTCCTGTTCACGTCGCACCACACCCCGGCCAAGATTCTCGCCGATGGCATCAAGGAGGGTGGATGGAGTGACCGGTTTGGTGAGCACGGTCTTGAGCGTGACATCCTTGCTGATGGCCGCCTGCATCGCCTCTTCACGGCCAAAGGCGGTCACCATGATCACCGCCGGAACGGAGACGGTCAGATCCCGGCGCATCCTGCGGATACAGTCCACACCGTCCATGCCGGGCATCTGCCAATCCATGAAGACGATATCGAACGGCAGGTCACGTCTACTCGCATCGGCGAGGGCGTTCAGGGCGGCGTTGCCGTCGGCGACAACCTCCACCTCCATGCCGAAACTGACCGCCATGGTAGAGAGAATCTCCCGCGCGGTGGCGTTGTCATCGACCACCAGCACCCGCAGATCGGTCAGCTCCTCCCGCTTGATGATGCGTCTCGGTTGCGGATTCTGCTGAATGCCCAGTTGGACGGTGAAGTGAAAGGTGCTGCCCTCTCCCGGCGTGCTCTCCAGCCAGATTTCACCGTTCATCATCTCGGTCAGTCGTTTCGAGATGGTGAGTCCCAGGCCGGTGCCGCCATATTTGCGCGAGGTGGAGCTGTCGGCTTGGGAGAACGATTGAAACAGCTTCGACTGCTGCTCTTCGGTCATGCCGATGCCGGTGTCCCGAACTGAGAAGTGGAGCCGGGCCTCTCGGGTGTCCGACGCCTCCTGAAGTCGGGTTGAGACGACAATCTCTCCCGAATCGGTGAACTTGATGGCGTTGTTGCCGAGATTGATCAAAATCTGCCCCAGACGGAGCGGATCGCCCACCAAGGCCATGGGAATATCCGGCTGGGTGTCGAACAGAAGTTCGATCCCTTTCTCCTCCGACTTCAGACCCACCAGATTGGCCAGATTGTCCAGGACCTCTTCAAGACGGAAATCCACCGCCTCCATATCCAGCTTGCCCGCCTCGATCTTGGAGAAGTCGAGAATATCGTTGATGATGCCCAGCAGGGACTCGGCGGAGCGATGCACCTTGTCGATATAGTTGCGCTGCTTGTTGTCCAGCGACGTCTGAAGCGCCAGATGGCTCATGCCGATGATGGCGTTCATGGGAGTGCGGATCTCGTGGCTCATATTGGCCAGGAAATCGCTCTTCGCCTTGTTGGCCTCATCCGCCTGCTGCCGCAGTCCTTCCGCCCGAGTTCGCTCCTGTTCCAGATCGAGCATCATGTTGAGACTGGCACGGCGGGCGTCGGCCAGTTCATCGATGCGCCCTTTCAGTTCGATCTCCAGGCTCATGCTTTCGGTGATGTCCTGGGTGACACCGAACAGATAGGGGCGCTGGCCCAGTTCAGGATCCATCACCCGACCGATGGTGCGCAGCCAGACCACTTTGCCATCGGCAGGGCGTTTGTAGGCGTAGGTAATGTCCAGAGCATCGCGGCTTCCCGTCTGAACCGCCAGCATGGCGGTGAGCGCCCGTTGTGCCGCTTCCTCATCGCCGGCGCGGGCATTTTCGTGCCACTCCTCCAAAATGTGATAACGCCACTCCGGTGGTCGGGGCGGATCGCCAAGAATCGCCGCCACCCGCTCCGAGGAGGTGTACCAGCCATCCAGTTCCACCGGGCCGTGCCAGTAGCCTGCCTTGCTCAGATCCAGCGCCTGATCCGAAAGGAAATTGGCCCGCCGCACCGCCTCCTCCATGCTTTTGCGCTCGGTGATGTCCTGAACGGCACCCATCATGCGGATCGGTTTGCCATCGCCGTCCCGCATCACCTCGCCCACCTCGCTGACGATGCGTTCGACGCCATCGGGACGAACGATGCGATGCTCGATGGCGTAGGGGGTCTGCGGATCGCCGATGCTCGCCTCCACTGCATTGGTGACCTTGCTGCGATCATCGGGGTGGATGGCAGCGAGGAAACTGTCGTAGTTGGGGCGGATGGTATCGGGATCCAGGCCGAAGATGCGGTAGATCTCATCGGACCAGGTGATCTCGTCATTGAGCATATCCCAATCCCAATTGCCCAGATTGGCGATCGCCTGAGCCCGCGTCAAACGGCGCTCACTTCTCATGAGTCGCGTCTCGGCCCGTTTTCTCTCGGTGATATCACTGACCGAGCCGCTGGTGCGGATCGCCGTACCATTCGGGTGACGCAACGACTTGGCCCGGGCACGAAACCAGCGATACTCGCCGCTCTTCATGCACATCCGGTACTCGATATCGTAGGGAACATCCTGTTCCAGATGGGCGGCGAAGGCGGTGTAGGCGCGTTCCGCATCGTCCGGGTGCACATGCGCCTTCCAGGTCTCCAGCGTGTGAGGAATCTCCCCCTGCTCATACCCCAACAGCTCGACGAATCGGGGTGAGAACCAGTTGACCTGGGTCTGGGAGTCGTACTCCCACAGGGCATCGCCACTGCCACGTACGGCCAGGTCGAAGCGCTCCTGACTCAGGCGCAGTTTCTCCTGGAACGCCTGCTTCTCCATGGCCCGTCCCACATGGCTGCCGATCTGCGACAGGCTGTTGAGGAACTGGAGATCAGGCTGTTGGGGATCGCTGCTGAAGAACTCCATCACCGCCAGCACCTTGCCGGAGGCCATCACCGGAAACGCCAACCCCGTCCGCACACCGATATCCTGCGCCTGACGCGCCCGAGGGAAGTTGGGATCCTTCAGGACATTGTGGATCCAGGTCGGTTTTTGCTCGGCCATCACCCGTCCCGGCAGACCTTCACCGGGCTTGAAGCGGGTCTTCTCAGTGATCTCTCGAAAGGTGAGAAAGCGGTGTGTATCCTCAAGGTGCCACACTCCGGAGGAGACAAGCCGTTCCGGCTCGTCGGCATCACGCACATAGACGTGGCCCACCGGCCACCCCTTCTCCCGGCAGATCTCCTGCACCACCTGCAGCATCAACTCTTCGACGCTGTCGGCTTCATTGGCGCGGAGGGTGGTTCGGTTCAGAAGGGCCAGGTCGCGGGTGTGTTGGTGGATTTTGCGTTGCAGGGTGACGGCGTGCAGCATCCAGCCGATCACCAGCAGAAGCAGTGCCACACCCCCGACACCGACGCCCACCCGCAGCGGCGTCCAGAACGGTACGCCATCCCCGTGCCAGCGGGCATAGATCTTCTGATACTCGGGAGAGCGCAGCACCTCGATCAGAGCGGTGTCGAGCTGTGTGAGCAGAGTGGGATTCCCCTTCTGCACGGCGATGCTGCGCAGGATCTCCTTGACCGGTTTCCCCACCACTTTTATCCGCTCGGTCAAACCGGCCTGTCGCGCC
This sequence comes from Magnetococcales bacterium, assembly GCA_015231265.1. Classification (GTDB taxonomy): domain Bacteria; phylum Pseudomonadota; class Magnetococcia; order Magnetococcales; family JADGBX01; genus JADGBX01. Next base: position 7,592 of record JADGBX010000109.1, read on the forward strand.
AGATACCACGCCACCGACTTCGGGTAGACCCACCCCTCAACCTCACCGGTCAGCAGGGCGAGCAGAGCGTCCCGACTGCTCTTGAAGGGGACGGTTGTGATCTCCGGGTGTTTGGCAAGAATGCGACTGCCGACATTGAAGGTGACCCCGGCCACCTTGCGGCCTTTGAGAGAGTGGATGCCGGAATGGTTCGAGCCCTCCCGGACGATGACCACCACGGGAAAGGTCTCCAGTGACTGCGTGAAATCGGCCCACTGACGACGCGCCTTGGTGATGCCCAGATTGGGAATGATATCCACATCCCCGGCTTTGAAGGCGTTGACCACTTCGGTCCAGCCGGGATAGACAAGATACTCCACCTCCAGACCGGCACGTCGGGCGATGGCGTTGATCAGATCGATGGCAAACCCCTGGGGGGTGCCGGCATCATCCACCAGATAGTGCGGCGGAAAATCAGCAGGAACACCAGCGCGAATCGTCTCAGCCCCGGCACGCAGCGGTGCGATCAACAGGGTGATTGCCACCAGGGCCATGGCCACCAGAATCATGGCCGGAGGTGCTACGGTTGGCCGGGTTCTAATCCGGGATCTCATAACGTGCCTCCTCTCCCATGTCGAGGCAGAGTTCATTGATCTCCTCCTTGAGCGCAATCATGCGTAGCTCCCGACCCACGGCGACACTGCTGAACTTCTGCAACTCGTCCAGCTTATCCCGCAGTTCCCGTTCGATCTGCAACCGGGCACTGATATCGCGGAAGATCACCACGGCCCCCACCAGCTTCTCCCCTTTGCGAATGGGCACCGACGAATACTCCACCGGAAAGCCGGTGCCATCCTTGCGCCAGAGATACTCGTCGTTCACCTGTCGGGTGCGGCCATCGCGGAACGCCGCGCGCATGTGGCACGCCTCCTTGGGGTAGGGGGTGCCGTCGGGGCGACTGTGGTGGACGGCGGCGTGCATGGCAACGCCGGTCAGCTCCTTTTCGGTGTAGCCCAACATGGCAGCAGCAGCCGGGTTGACGAAGGTGGTGTTGCCGTCGATATCGAGACCGAAGATGCCGTCGCCCCCCGACTCCAAAATCAAACGACTGCGCTCCTCCGACTCGGAGAGGGCGGTCTCCATGGTTTTACGGCGGGTGATGTCCTGAACGGTGCCGACCATGCGGGTCGGTTCTCCATCCTCCCGATACTCCATGGCCGCCCCTTGGGAGATCAGCCAGCGGGTGGAACCATCCTTGGCAATGGCCCGGTACTCCACCGCATAGCGCTCCAGTTTACCCGACCGGTAGGCCCGGCCCTCCTCCAGAACCCGCGCACGATCCTCGGGATGCAGGGTCTCTTTCCAGGTTTGGCGTACGGGATGCGGCAGTTCATGGGGTTGATAACCCAGCATCTCCGCCCAGCGATCGTTGACCACCATCTCACCGGTCTGAAAATCCACATCCCAGTAGCCCAGATTCCCCCCCTCCAGGGCAAGATTGATGCGCTCTTCGCTCAGTTTCAGCTCGGTAATATCTTCGGTCATGGCGACGAAGTGGGTGAGGGTGTCCCCCTTGTCGGTCACCGGCGCGATGGAGATGGAGGCCCAGTAGAGCTCGCCGTTCTTGCGTCGATTGCGCAGCTCTCCCCGCCAGATCTCCCCGGCCAGAATCGTCTGCCACATCTCCGTGAAGAGCGCTTCCGGCGTCTCACCACTGTTGAGGATGCTGGGGTTGCCACCGATCACTTCGTCGCTCCGGTAGCCGGTGACGGCGGTGAAGGTGGGATTGACATATTCGATCGTACCGGCCACATCGGTCACCACCACGCAGATGGGGCTCTGCTTCACCGCTTGCACCAGTTTACGCAGCTCCGCCGTGCGGGCATCCACCCGTTCACGGAGCTGTTTTCGCGTTCGTCCGCCGATCCAGATGCTCACCGCCGTCAGCAGCAGGGCAAGCAGAGAGATACCGATGAGCGATGCCAACACCAGACGCCGCATGTCGAAGTAGGAGGAGAGCGCTTCATTGACGTCGATCTCGGTGGTCAGGCCGACGCCAAGCCGCTGCGACCACTGCCAGGCACCGACTACGGGCACACCGCGATAGTCCCGATAGCCCTGGGTATCCACCCCCTCTTCCCCGGTCAGAACGCGGGAGGCCATGGTGGTCAGCGGCCATGCTGCATGGTTGGAAACCGGTTGATGCCCGGTGGTGAGATCGCCGCCGGGATCGAGAATGCGCAGACTCAACAGCCCCGCCTCCTCCGGCAGATAGCGTGAAAGGGTGTTGAGATCGTCACGGAACCGGGACTCGGTCAGCAGGC
>JADGBX010000010.1 GCA_015231265.1 Magnetococcales bacterium
AAACCTGCTGACCATCGCCGCTCGTAAGGGCATGAACTCCTCTCAGTTCATCCGAATGGTGATGGCGATGCCGATCTACAGCGAAATTGAAACCTACTACACCGAACGGGGGATGGGGATAAGGGAGATCTTCGACCACGTCGGCCTTGCGCTACGAGAAAGGCGCATGTTGGGGAAAGCGGCATGACACACGATCCACAAGAAGGGGTACTTCTCTGTTGCGGTTGTGGTCAACCTGTCGTCGTTCGTCGCAATAGGCGTGGTCGTCTCTATTGGCGGTGCTCTTCACCTACGATCGATAGCCCACGATGCGGGGCAAATCTCACCTTTGGAAGAGGGTATACGTCTTTCATACAGATACAGCGTGTCAGAATGATATGGCGTGACTCCTGGGGTTCCAAAAGATCATCGTTGACCAGAAGGAAGCTCGGGAGAAGGGGGAACGTGACATGAAACGATCACTGTCACCAGATGTGGCGAATCTTGCTCTGACAGTCGAAGAGGCCGCTCAAGCTTTGGGGAAACTCTCCCGCAGTACCGTTGAATCACTCATGAGGACAGAGGGACTTCCCCATGTCCGGATCGGCAAACGGGTCATTCTGCCGGTGGATGGGTTGAAAGAGTGGCTTCGGAAGCGGACTTTGAACGGTGGTCGTGTTGAAGAGAAAGTGAGTCCATGCCCTATCAGCGCAAAAACAGTCCGATCTGGTATGCCTCGTTCACTGACGCAACAGGCCGTCGTGTTAGACGCTCTACTGGAACCACAGACCGCAAGGAAGCCGAAGCGATAGAGGCGAAGTGGAAAGCGGATGCGTTCCGGAAACGGCATTGGAACGAGGAGCCACAACGGTCCTTTGATGAACTCCTGATTCTCTATTTTACCGAACGTGCTCCACAGTTGCGCAGTGCTGATACCCTTCGTCACTATGCTAAGAAACTACGTGCTGCATTTGGCGGCAACATGTTGGAGAGCATCACTCCCGGCGCGATCCGGGCCTACTCGGCGCAACGTCTCGACGATGGTATCAAATCCTCCACCATCAATCGGGAACTCTCTTTGCTCTCTTCGGCCATCGAGTACGCCAGAAAAGAGCATGAATGGGATATCGCCAATCCGGTGACCGGTCGCAAGCTTCCGGAACCGGAAAGCCGTATTCGCTGGATCACCCATGCCGAAGCGTCGAAACTGGTTGCCGTCTCTCCCGCCCACTTGGCCGATTTCATCAAGCTGGCTCTGAATACCGGGTGTCGACGGAATGAACTCCTGAAAATGGAGTGGAATCGCATCGATCTTGAAGGTTCCATCATGTACCTGAATGCTGTTCACACCAAAACCGGCAAACGGCGTTCAATCCCACTTAATCCAGAAGCACGAAAAGCGGTTCTAAACCGGGCACGCTATCGGGCGGAACAATGCCCTGATTCACCATGGCTCTTCGCTCACGATGATGGAAAACGTCTCCAGAGTGTAAAACGTTCCTTCAAGACAGCATGCAGGAAAGCGGGGATCGAGGATTTCCGAGTTCATGACCTGCGCCATACCTGCGCATCATGGTTGGTGATGGATGGGGTTCCACTCACCACCATTCGGGATCTGCTGGGGCATTCGTCGGTGCGGATGACGGAGAAGTACGCGCATCTCAACCCGGAGATGGTCCGGGATGCGGTCAACGCTCTGGCACAAATCGGTCACAGAGCGGACACGACAAAGTGAATCAGATGTGGCTGATTGACTATAATCGGTTGAATAGATAGGGGAAATCTGGTGGAGCCGAGGGGAGTCGAACCCCTGACCTCTAGAGTGCGATTCTAGCGCTCTCCCAACTGAGCTACGGCCCCGTTATCTTTTTGGCTGCGAGAATTATCCACAGTGGCGCATCAGAGCACAAGTGCAAAGATGACGCATCCAAGAAGAATTCTATAGATGACGAACGGCGTCAATGTCCGACGCCTTAACCATCCCAACAACCAATCGATGACGAGATAGGCTGAGATACCCGAAACGGCCATTCCCAGCCCCATGGCCATCCAGGCATCAGAGGAGAGATCAGTCCCGGTCAACTCGACCAGATCGAGTCCTCCGGCAAGAATACCGATAGGCAGCGTCATCAGAAAAGAGAAACGCGCCGCTGCGTGCCGGTTGAATCCCGCAAAAAGCCCGGCCGTGATCGTAATGCCAGACCGTGAGGTGCCGGGAATCAACGCCAGTGCCTGGGCAAGACCGATGAACAGCGCATCACGCCAACGGATACCTCGCAACGGTCGCGTACGATCGCCAACACGATCAGACCACCAGAGCAGCACCCCGAAGAGAATGGAGGTGGTGGCAATGACGATGGGATCTCTGACAAGGGTCGCAATCTGCTCCTTGAACATCAAGCCGACCAAACCGACCGGAATCGTCGCCAATGCCAATGACCAGAAGAGTCGCGCCTCCGGATCGAGAAATACGGTACGACGCTTGATACTCACCCAGCCGCTCTCCAACAGTGAAACAACATCGGAGCGGAAATAGATGACAACGGCCAGCCAACTTCCCGTATTGGTCGCAATATCGAAGTGCAACCCCTGATCCTGCCAACCGAACAGATGTGGCGCTAAAACCAGGTGGCCCGAGGAGCTGATGGGAAGAAACTCCGTGATACCCTGGATAAGCGCAAGGATGACTGCGTGAACAAGGTCCAAGATCGTGTTCCAAATGGTGTCTGGATCAGAAAGAGTGTCAACTCACGGCCCCGGCACAGGGATCTCATCCGCAAGGGGACGTTCAACGCTCCAGGAGAGGAGACTCTCTCCATTCATAGAGAGCAGCCCCTAATCATAAAGCACCCGCCTGAGATAGAGACCGTGGGGTGGCGCCGTTGCCCCGGCCTGCTTCCGGTCTCGTGCATGGAGAATCCCGGAGAACCGTTCAACGGAGAGACGCCCTAACCCGACAGGAACCAACGTTCCAACGATATTCCGCACCATATGGTGCAGAAAGGCATCAGCCCCAAGAATTATGGCAATGTCATCTCCGCTCCGACGAATCTCCGCGCGCCGAACCGTTCGCACCGGATGCTTTGCCTGACACGCTGCAGCACGAAATGAGGAGAAGTCATGCTTACCTCGACAAAGGGAGAGTGCTGCCTGCATACGCTCTAGATCAAGGCGCCTTCGTTGATGCCAGACGCGATGGCGATCCAACGCCGGAGCATTAGGACGATCGACGATCCGATAGAGATATTCTCGATATCGAGCCGAGCGACGCGCATCAAAAGTCCGGGACACCTCGGAGACAGCATGCACGGTCACGCTCCGGGGTGTCGTCGCATTCAAGGCCCGAAGATAGACAGCTGCGTCGTGATGCGCCGAGGTATCGAAGTGTGCAACCTGCTCCAGGGCATGTACTCCTGCATCGGTGCGACCGGAACCGATAACCCGCACCGACTCTTGACATAAAGGCAGCAACGCCTCTTCAAGAACGCCCTGAACCGTCTCCTGCCTGGGCTGAATCTGCCAGCCGGAAAAACCGGCACCATCATATTCAAGAGTGAGGCGAAATCTATTCACACTGCACCAAGGAGCATCACATCATTCGAGAAACACCCCACCCTTTTCGGAATAAGAAGGCGCCATAAATCGAGCAAAGGCAGGATCACTCCTTGGCGGCAGCCTTTTTCCTTGCTGCAATCTTGGCTTTGGCAGCGGCTGCCCGCTCTTTGGCTGCAGCGATACGAGCCGCCTTGTCATCATCTCCACCAGCTGCGGGACTCTCTGCCGCCTCGTCTTTTCCTGCGACAGCCTTCTTCTTTGCTGCAATCTTGGCTTTGGCAGCAGCTGCCCGCTCTTTGGCTGCGGCGATACGAGCCGCCTTGTCATCATCTCCACCGGCTGCGGGGCTCTCCGCACTTCCATCTTTGGCGGCTTTTGCTTTCGCAGCCTTGGCTTTGATGGCAGCAATTCTGGCTTTGGCAGCTTTCGCCTTAGCCGCTGCGGTTCCACCAGCGCCACCTGCCTTCTTGGCAGCCGGTTTTCTGGCCGCTCTCTTCTTTTTGGGCGGCTTGCCCAATGCGGGGCGGTAGATCTCGACGCGATCCCCTTCTTCCAATATCTGATCCAGTTTGGCCAGCTTGCCGAACACTCCGATCTTGTTCTTGGTCAGATCAAGACCTTCAAACTTATCCAGAATACCGGATCGCTTGATCGCCTCTTCGGCACTTGTCCCTTCCGGCACGTCAAACTCCAGCAACTCCTGACGCTTCGGTTCTGCATAGGTGACGGCGACTCTCATTGCAACCACTCCTTCATCTGCTCCGAAATACAGGCACCTTCCGACAAAATCCTGCACCCCATGTCTGAAAGCACCCCCCACGATCCCCCGCATCCAGCGACCGATTCCTGCGGTGACTTCGCAGCGGAAACACCGGGAAAACAGGGAGACCGGGGTGTTGTACCACATTTTCCAACCATCCGACACGCCAGCCGAAGCCCCATTATGTTCAGGTCACGACGAAGAATAGCCGCTTTATCCATTTTCTTTCAACCTGGGATGCCGTAATTTTATGGGACTCGATGCATCCGAAAAGTACAGGGAGGGGTGTTTCGGGGGGTGTTTGGACCCTGTAATGACTCACGATTCGCCGATTGAAGAAGAGGGCCGATCAGACATGAAACGGAAAATGAAAACATACGCCATCTACAACATCAAAGGCGGCGTTGGAAAAACCACCATTTCCGTCAACCTGGCGTTCCTGTCCGCCTTAGATGGGAAACGGACACTGATCTGGGATCTCGATCCCCAGGGAGGCACGAGCTACTATTTGAATGTTCGCCCCAAGATCAAGGGCGGCGTGGACAAGTTCGTCCGCACGAAATCCGATATCGAAAACCTTCTTCGCATGACCGGTTATCCCAATCTGGACATCCTGCCGTCAGACATCTCATATCGAAGGATGGACCACCTGATCCGCAAAACTGCGGACAAAAAACCGATCCGCATGTTGGAGACGCGGGTGAAACCGCTGCGTAAGAACTATGACCATCTGATCCTCGACTGTCCGCCGGATCTCTCCATGGTAGCGGAGAACGTCTTCCGCATGGCCGATGTGTTGGTGGTCCCTCTGATTCCGACCACGCTGTCTCTCAGAGCGTACAATCGCTTGGTCCGTTTCCTGGTCAAGAACAAGATCAATAAGAGCCTGCGCGTTCTTCCCTTCTTTAATCAGGTAAACGAGAACAAACCGATCCACCGGGTGGTGACTCGCAATGTGCGTGACAAACACCCCATCTTCCTGAACACGGCGGTTCCCGAATCCAACGTGATCGAGGCAATGGGTGTGAAGCGGGCGCCTGTTTTCAGTTATGCCCGTGAGAGCGCGGAATCCAACACGCTCAAGGATCTCTGGCAGGAGATCAAGGAGCGTTCGAAGGATTGATGCAGCGTCGTCTCACCACGCATTAATCACTGAAACGGGCAGGTTCCACATGTGCGAACCCTGCCCGTTTTTACGTTGTGACTGCACGAATGGACGGACTCGGCCATGAATCACCCCCTTTCAGAACGCGTCATCGATTTCATCAACGCCTCCCCCACCCCCTATCATGCCGTAGACCGTATGGAGCGCTCCCTGCACAGTGAGGGTTTTTCCACCCTGCGTGAAGAGGATGCTTGGGAACTACAACCCGGTGGCCGCTACTGTGTGATTCGTGATCATGGTTCTCTGGTCGCTTTCGTTTTGCCCACCGAACGTGAGAGCGCATGGCAGGTGCGCATGGTGGGTGCGCATACCGACAGCCCCTGCCTCAAACTGAAACCTAACCCGGTCAAACAGCTCCGTGGCACACTTGTCTACGATGTAGAGATCTACGGCGGTGCTCTGCTGATCTCCTGGTTCGATCGCGATCTCTCTCTGGCTGGTCTGGCCGGTGTCGAAGACGACCAGGGTGAGGTCCATCACCTTCTCTTCGACTTCAAAAAACCGGTCACGCTCATTCCGCATCTGGCCATTCACCTCAACCGCGAGGTGAATAAAGAGTTCAAACTCCGCAAACACGAAGATCTCTCCCCGATTGCAGACAGCAACCCCAAGGCGGACCCTGCCGCGTTCACCAAGCAGTTCGAGCGTCGTATTCTGCGCCATGCTGCCCCACAACTTTCTGCTGGTCGCAGCGCAACCCGACTGCTCGATAGCGAGACGCTTCTCTATGACACCAACCCCGTAACACGGATCGGTATAGAGGGAGAACTGATCACCGGAGCACGGCTGGATAATCTACTCAGTTGTGCTGTGGGATTGGAAGCGCTGTTGGACACCGTCCGCCTTACGGAAACGAACACCACAAGCGCCGTTCTTCCGATGCTGGCACTCTTCAACCATGAGGAGGTGGGCAGCGTCTCTACCACCGGGGCCGACGGCAATCTGGCCGAATCGATCCTCCGGAGACTGATGCCCGATCCGGAGCAATTGGCCCGTTCCATGGCCTGTTCACGAATGCTCTCTGCGGACAATGCTCACGCCTGTCATCCCCACCATCCCGGCAAGCAGGATGAGAATCACTGCCCTCCCATCAACCAGGGACTGGTGATCAAAACCAACGCCAATCAGCGCTATGCAACTACCGCCCGAACCACCGCCCATCTGCGCTCTTTAGCTCGGAAAGCCAAGGCCAGACTGCAATCTTTCGTCGTCCGTTCCGACATGCCCTGCGGCAGCACCATCGGCCCCATGCTCTCGGCCCGTTTAGGCATCAGAACAGTGGATGTTGGTGTTCCTACCTGGGGCATGCACTCTATCAGGGAGACGGCGGGTGTTCAGGATCTTACTGATCTTCATGCTCTTATCAGCGCTTTTCTCACCGACTCTTCCGTTTAACCTGCACCGTTTTATGATAATCTTGATTGATTGAGATTATGATCTCTTTCCCACACTGATTTTGAGTAACGGAAACACCGCCTATTCGGAGGCACCATCAATGATGAAACAGACATTACGACCGATCCGGCTTCTTCTGGGTGTCGTTGCACTCTTGGTCACACCCTTTGCCGTCAACGCTGAAACCGTTGTCGTTATGGAGGCCAAGGGCGTTGCACTGACACCGGGCCAGATCCTCGACGGTGCGGAACCACTGGCTCTGCGTCCGGGACAGAGCGTCACCCTGATCACCCGAGCGGGACGCATCGTGCGCCGCACTGGTCCAACGCGCACCCCCCCTGCCCCACATATTCGCGGGGGAGAACCGGGTCTTTCAGAAGTTCTCGGAAATCTGATGGCCGACTCGAAACGCCCCATCACCACACCCCACGGAAAGAGACGGGAGGCGGAGATCCGCTTTCTCAATGAGAGCGCTGATCTCTCACTTCCAGACCCCTGGTTGATCGACGCATCCATCGGTGGTCACCGCTGTCACCGCCGTGGAGACCCGCTGATTTTCTGGCGCGCCGATGACTCTCAAGACCTGCCGCTGCGCGTCCATGTGGGCAACGGTCTCTGGTCCGGTTCCGTTGTCTGGAAAACCGGCAAAAGCAAACTGATGCTGCCCAGCAGCACACCCCAACTCAATGGCGTCGCCTACTATTTTCACAGTCCCGGCAGAGACACTACCGTGGTTATCCACGAGATTCCCGACTCCGTTCAGGACGGTCCCGTTGCCGCAGCCTGGATGAAGGAGAAGGGGTGTCTGGCCCAGTTCAAAACCATGGCCCGCACACTCCGTTGAGTACACATCGTCGTTCCACCTGAGAGGGGAGCCATCCCATGAATGCCCTGACCGGATCGTCCCGCCTGCTGCTGGCGACCGTTGCACTGTTGATCGTTTATGGCAGTGACATGCAAAATGGAGAGCTTCTGATCCCCATGGCCCTTGCCCAGGCCCCGCTGGAGGATGGCAACTGCCGCCAGCAGTGGACGTCGGAGGGGGCCATGTCCACGATTCATGTGGTGGGCGGTGTCTTTGTCGTTGTGACCCTTTTGGCTGCACTGATTCTTCTCGGCGTCCTCTCCGCCGGAGCACTGGGCATCCCTCTCCTTGCCATCGGTATTATCGGTCTGGGCGGCACCTGGTACACCTTCCATAAGACACAATCCGAGGGCGCTCTCTACGGTGATAGTGCTCTTGATCTCTCCCCCTGCCCTCCCCGTTCCGGCGCTCCGGTCACAGCCACACTGACCACACAGCGCGGCTTTCAAAACGGCGATAGTCTCTCTTTTACTCTGACCGTCTACCGAACCCGCTGGGTTCGCGACAATGAACATGAAGGCAAAGGCCCCTGGAAACAGAAGGAGATCCCCCAATGGACGGGAACGGTCGACAGTCAGGCGACCATTTCGGATCATGGGGTAGAGTTCATTGGCCAGTGGACGCCTCCCGAGGGACTGCCCGGAACCTTCGAAACCCGGCGGCCACTCTCCAATGTGACCGAACAGGACGATGGGGCTCTCTGGCGAGTGATCATTCACCACAGCAAGGATCACGATGGTGGCGAAGTGTTCAGATCATTCGATGTCCCCTTTGCCCACCCTGACACCCCCAATCCTGGAGATCCGTAGGAACCGGCCTACGTACAGATGGAGATGAATCACAACTGAAGAGGATGGACCGGAACCATGGAGAAACTCGAACGGAGACTTTCATCTGGAACCCTCCTGGTCCTTATCCTCGGCTTTGCACTCTCCTTCATGCTCTACTGGGCAATTGAGAAACAGGACACGCAAAGAATTCTTGCTCAACTTCAACGGGATGCAGACGAACATGCCGTACGCATCCGTAGTGAACTCGAGTTAACCTACAACGCTCTTGAAGGGATTCGTGGTCTGTTTGATGCCTCGGATAGAGTCGATCGGGATGAGTTTCGCGTTTTCGTACAACCTTTTCTCACTAAGATATCCGGTATCCACGCTCTGGAGTGGGTACCGATAATCGACCAATCTGAACGAAACGACTTTGAAACCTCCATTCGCAACGAGGGGTTCCCCACCTTTACAATGACTCAGCGCCAACCCCATGGCACCATGGTCCCGGCAACTCCTCGCTCCGTGCACTACCCGATCTGTTTCGTCGAGCCGTTCACTACAAACAGAAAAGCCTTTGGCTATGATCTCGCCTCCAGCGACACGCGCAGAGAAGCTCTGGAGAGGGCTCGCGACACGGGAATGCTCCAGAAGACTGAACCCATCTCGTTAGTTCAAGAGAGCGGAACACAATATGGATTTCTCGCCTTTCTTCCTATTTACAAAGGCTCCCCGTCAACTGTTGAAGAGCGCCGTTCCCAACTTCTAGGGTTTGCTCTGGGAGTGTTCCGTATGGGCGATATTCTCACTGCAGCTCTTCGAAAGATGAACCGAACCACACTTGGCATCGACCTTCATCTTATCGACATCTCCGCCCCAACCGACAAGCGCACTCTGCACCATCTTACTCTCCCTTCCAACCAGACACTCTCCAGTGATTTTCACTATAAGACGACTCTGCCCATCGCGTCGGACCGTTCCTGGAAATTGATCGCGACCCCTTCCGAGCAGTATCTCTCTTCCCGACGCACCTGGACATCACGCATCAGCTTGGTCAGTGGATACATTCTGACCTTACTTACCGCCCTTCTGGTTCAGAACAGCACCAACAGAACCCACGATGTCGAACGTTTGATCACCATACGAACGCGTAAATTGCGGGAGAGCGAACAGGAGAACAGAAGCATTGTTGAAACCGCCGTCACGGCCCTGATCTCCATCACGGAAACTGGCATCATCGAGCGGTTCAATCCCGCAGCCGAGAAGATGTTCGGCTACACACAAGAGGAGGTTGTCGGCCGCAATGTGAAGCTGCTCATGCCTGAGCCAACCCAGAGCAGACACGATGGCTACCTTCACTCCCATGCAGAGACGGGCCGTAAAACCATCATCGGCACCGGTCGTGAGGTTGAAGGACAGCGAAAGGATGGAACCCTGATTCCTCTCCATCTCTCCGTGGGAGAACATGAGATCAATGGCAAGAAACAGTATGTGGGCTTTCTGCTCGATCTGACTGAACAGAAAAAGGCCGATAGGATGAAGCATGAATTCGTCTCAACGGTAAGCCACGAGCTACGCACCCCTCTCACCTCCATCAAAGGATCGCTCTCTCTTATAGCTGGAGGGGTCTTCGGTACAGTGCCCGAAAAGATGCTCTCCATGCTTAATAAAGCGATCGACAACACGGAACGCCTGACACTCCTGATTAACGATCTCTTGGACATGGAGAAGATGCAGGCTGGAAAGCTTGAGATAAGAAAACAGCCACTCGACCCACTCGCCCTTATCGAAACTGCCCTCTCGTCCAATCAAGGATTTGCAGACAGCTACGGAGTTACACTCCTGTTGATCGAACGGGAGTGGCCCTCCCGGCAACTCATTGGAGATGAACAGCGACTGTTACAGGTGCTCTCCAATCTAATCTCGAATGCCGTCAAGTTCTCAGAAAAGGGAGAGTCAGTGGAACTGGATCTGACCGAAAGAAACGGGTGGATTCGGATCAGCGTCACCGATCATGGCCCTGGGATCCCTGAGAGTTTCCAGAAGCATGTTTTCGAACATTTTTCGCAAGCTGACGGAACCGACACCAAACAGCGCGGCGGCACCGGTCTGGGACTGGCAATCAGTAAAAGTATCGTCGAATCACTGGCTGGACGTATTGGATTTGAAACTGAGGCCGGGAAAGGAACCCGGTTCTTTATAGAGCTTCCGGAAACAGGCGTGCCGGACGACAACGGATAACATGAAGGAGAAGAGTCGATTTCATCCTGAATGGGAACGTTTCACCGCCCATTCGACCACCTCCGACAGACGGGATTCATCGATCGGTTTGGCCAGAAACTGCGTATTCTGATCGTTAGCGTGCATTCCTGCAACATCACGATCTGAATAGCCGCTTAGAAAAACAACGGGAGTCGGTCGTACAGCCAAAATCGCTGCGGCTGCTTCCACGCCATCCATCTCCCCTCTCAGACCGATATCCATGAAGATGAGATCGGGACGCATCGCCTCAGCCACTACAATCGCCTGCTTCCCTTCGGCGACAACTCCGACCACTTCATGACCAAGGGTTTCAAGACTGAAGGAGAGGTCCAGGCCAATAATCGACTCATCCTCGACGATCAATATACGCAGCTGCGTGTTTTCTATTTCAATCATGCAACATATCCCTTACACAAGCTCTCGAACGGATAAGCAGTCGCTGAGTGTTGGCTCTACGGCGAAAACGTCCTCACCAACATCCTCTTCACGACACCCATGTAATGGATTTGTCACAATTTCTTTACAAAAAAGTCACACTACTATTTTTTGTCAGAATTTTGTAAGTCACTGAAATAACAATCACAAATTGTATACATAAACTAATACTTTATGTCAAGCCACATTCACTGTGAAAATCTAACCATTGCGTTAATAAAACATTGAAACACAAAAGAAAAAGGTGCACAATAGTGTCTCGGTTGGTAGACTAAACTTCATGAACGAAGAGCTCGAATTGCAAAAAGCAAAGAATCAGTTTGGACGCTTCCTGAAAAAGAACAGAAAGCAGCTCAAACTCAAGCAGAAAGAGCTGGCTCTCAAGCTGGGCATCTCTGTCGTCAGTCTGTCTCGCCTTGAGAACGGAAGTTTGACTCCTTCGTTCAAAACGTTGATGCGGATAGGAAAAGTGCTCGACAAGGACATCATCCAAATCGATGATCAACCCGATACTGACAATGGACTTGCCTCTCGGGCACAGATCAAATCCGAACTTGACCCTCTGTTGGACAAACTGGATGCCCAACAGCTTCAAGCGGTCAAAGTCATCGTATCCTCCCTCGCTCGCTCCAAAGACCTGACACCTGACTCCTAATTCCTTTCGCCAGGATTGCGCTTGCACCGCGTTCCTGCGATCTCCATTATGGGGTTGTCTTGTTCCATTCTATCAAGAGACTTAATCCTCATCTCTTCTGTCGGCAGGGCTATTCATGACCGATAAGCGCCACAAACTGTTGCTTGTTGAGGATGACCGTGTTGATCAAATGGCCGTTCGCCGTCTGATCAAGAAACACGATCTTCCAATCACTCCAACAGTTGCCGGATCGGTCCAATCGGCTCTCCGCGCCTTCACTTCAGAGATCTTCGACGTCATTATTGCCGACTTCCGTCTCGGAGACGGCAATGCTCTGGAGCTGTTCGACGCCGCAGGTGACACCCCGATCATCGTTGTTACCGGCGGTGGTGACGAGGGTGTGGCTGTCCAGGCGATGAAAGAAGGGGCTTTCGACTATCTTATCAAGGACCATGAACGCCGCTATCTGACTGTTCTTCCTGAAGTGGTCAACAAGGCAGTCCGCCATCGAGAGAATCAAACAGCGCTTGCACAGGCCCGCTCACATGCCAGCAACCTGATCAACAGCTCGCTGGACATCATCATCAGTGTGGATCCTTCACGAAGAATCGTTGCTTTTAATCAAGCAGCACAACGGATCTTCGGCTATGGCCAGACAGAGGTGATCGGCAAGAAAGACAGTTTTCTCTATTCCGACCCGGAGGCTCCTCGACGGATTGACAGCCAGCTCCTGCGCGCAGGACGTTTCAGTGGCGAAATCACCTACCTAACACATAAAGGCAACCATTTCGTCGGTTATGTCTCCGCATCAAAACTGGTCGACACCTCAGGAGAGAACCTGGGGTTCATGAGCATCATCCGTGACATTACCGAGCAGAAACGCGTTGAAGAACAAGCACGACTCAACCACCGTGCTCAACATATCATAAGCTCCGTCCTCTCCGTTGCTCTGGAGACCACCTCCACCCTGGAGAATCAGCTGGGTCGCATTCTCCAGCACATTCTCACCATGCCTTGGCTCGAAACCGAGAGCCGCGGCGCGCTTTTTCTCGTTAAAGGTGATGGCGAAAAGCGGGTTTTGGAGCTCAATGCAAGTGTTGGATTGTCCGACCGTGTCAAGGAGAGATGCGGACGCATTGCCACCGATTATTGTCTTTGTGGACACGCTGCTGAACGTCGAGAGATCCTGTTTCACCAAGGCCCAACACCTCCCTCACAGCAGACGCAACAGTGCCCGGACTCCATCCTCTGTGAAGAGGAGATCCCCAAAGGACACTACTGTATCCCGATACGATCAGGGGACCGTCTGCACGGCGTTCTGATGGTACAGATCTCCCTCAATCATGAGCAACAACAGGAGGAAAAAGCCTTTCTTGCCTCCATCACCGATACCTTGGCGGGTATTCTGGAACGGCACAGAATTGAGGAGGATCTCATCCGGGCAAAGCAGGAAGCGGAACGCGCCAACAGCGCAAAAAGTGAATTTCTGGCCAACATGAGCCACGAGATTCGCACTCCCATGAATGCGATTATCGGCATGTCCGAACTGGCGGTCATCGCTGATGATGATCCCTATGAACGACGCAAGTACATCTCCATCGTCCAGGAGTCCGCCGATGCTCTTCTGACGCTTCTGAACGGCATTCTCGACTTTTCAAAGATCGAAGCCGGACGTCTGGAGCTGGATGCCACCTCGATATCCCCCCGCTCCCTTGTTGAAAAAACCACGCAGACATTAGCCGTTCAAGCACATCGGAAAGGGTTAGACCTCTTCCAACACGTGGACCACTCGGTACCCAACACGGTGGTCTGCGACGGCGGTCGACTACGACAAATCATCGTCAATCTGATCGGGAATGCGATCAAATTCACGGAAGAGGGCAGCATCACCTTCACCCTCTCTGCCAAACAAACCGAAGAGAAGGACCCACCGCAGAAACAGACAATTCAGTTAATCGGTGAAGTTCGCGATACCGGCATCGGTATCCCGATGGAACGGCAGCAGAAAATCTTCAACGAATTTACACAACTTGATGGCAGCACCACACGAAAGCACGGCGGCACCGGACTGGGCTTGGCCATCTCGAGACGGTTGGTGGCTTTGATGGGAGGAGAGATCAAACTCTTCAGCACCCCTGGTCGGGGCAGCACCTTTCGATTCTCAATCCACTGCGCCCTTCCCCCGCGGGGAGATGGCACGGATCGGGCTGAACACCCCCTGGCGGGTACGCGTACGCTCATTGTCGATCCCAACGCTACCAACCGCCTTCTGCTCTCGGAGATGCTCACTGAATTTGGCGCTGAACATGCCGAAACCGTTGATATGCAGGAGACCATGAACTATCTGGCGAGCACAGCCCACGATGCGACGGAGCTTCAGTCGGTTATCATAGACAGCCGCACACCACAACTCGGTGGCCTGGAGTTGGCCAAACAGCTTCAAAGACTACCGGAGTTTTCGGCGCGCATCGTCATGCTTCTGAAGACCAATCACCGGAAGAACGACCGTATCGCCTGCATGGATCTGGGCATTCACAGCATTCTTCTCCCTGTAAGACGGGATGATCTGCTCTCAGCCCTGACAACGGAACCGGACCCGAGCAACCACTCGGATGCTCTGCGTGCCCAACGCGCCAAAGAGGATCAACCGTCGATCCCAAACAGTGGCAATGAACGCAGTCTCTCAATTCTGGCTGTGGAGGATGTTCCGAACAATCGACAACTGGTTGAAGATATCCTGACACGTGCCGGACACACCGTCTTAATGGCAGAGACCGGCAATGAAGCATTGGAGATCGCTGCCAAGCATCCGGTGGATATCATTCTTCTGGATCTGGAGCTTCCCGACATCAATGGCTTCGACGTGGCAACAACGCTCAGGAAGGATCCTCGATTCTCCCAGCATGCAGATACTCCGATTCTCGCGGTCACTGCTCATGCACGTAAAAGTGTCCGGGAACGCTGCCTGAGCATCGGCATGAACGGCTTCATCGCCAAACCCCTGCGATCCCACACCCTGCTGGAGATAATTCGAGGCCTTTTTGATCCACCTGACGAGAAGTCACACCCCACGCAGGCGGATAACCGCTCCATGTCCGATGAGATGACGGCGGAACAGCAGGCCCGTCTCTCCCACCGCCAACAGCGTGCCAGAGACCTCATAGCCGAACAGACGCAGGATCATAAACCGGAAACGCGCTCGGCTTTCATGAAGGACGCGTCCAGATGGTTAGACGATATTAACACAGCCCTGGAAACGGAGAATGGCTACAGAGTCGAACTTCTAGCCCAACGCCTTCGCAAAGGAGCGGGTGAACTGGGCATGACGGAGGTGAAACGTCAGGCGTTCCAGCTTCTACTGACCACCCGGAAAAATCACTTTGAAGAGGCAGGTGAGATCGTCGAGAGACTGGAAATAAGCCTCAAGAAAGACGATACTGTTAATCAACATGAGTGATCCACTGTAAAAGAGTGATCAATCGACCCGGCACGGAACCGAGTAACAGAGAACAAACACACCGCAACCGTGACGCTCAACAATCCTGCACTATACTGTGACCAAGGTCTCTCGGGGAGATATTAGAAGCATGAAAATTTTGATTGCGGATGATGAACTCAACAACTGCACTCTACTTCAGAAGCTACTGGAACCCTACGGAATCAGTGATATTGTTGTCGATGGCCTGGAGGCAGTCGATGCCTTTGTCATGGCGCATGCCGATGGCGAGCCCTATGAACTGATCTGCATGGACATCATGATGCCGGAGATGGATGGCAATCAGGCGGTTAAAGCGATTCGGCAAAAAGAGCAGGAACTTGGCGTCACCTCCGCAGAAGAGGTGAAGATCCTCATGGTCACCGCTCTCGACTCTCCCAAGGATGTGATGAACTCCTTCTACAAGGCCGGCTGCAGCGACTATCTGGTTAAACCGCTGAGCAAGGACAAGGTGGATGAAAAGATGCTGGCCCTGGGCTACACCCTCTGATCCCACCATTGAATCCTATCCGTTCTGAGCATATTGAATCATCTCCGTTCTGAGCTTCAGGCGGGTTGAGATACAGACCCACCAGCCGATCTGAAGGGATTGGGCTATTGACCACCAACGGCAATCGACCGCTCCGCTTATTGATCCTTGATCCGAGTGCTATCGCGCTCGCCCTCTTCGCCCGCCATGTCGAGCGGCTATCCGATCTTGAGATAGGCAGACGCTTTCGTACCCTCGAAGAGGGATTGAAAGCACTGGAAGAGGAACGATACGATGTGGTCTGCCTCAACCCCACCTTCCCCCCTGTTGAGATGCACGCCTTCGTCAGAGCATCCGTTCAGAAACATGCGACTCCCGTTCTTGCAACCTCCCCGGCACTGGCCGAGAATGGTGGCGGGGCCATACTCCACTTGATGGAGGCCGGAGTCTCCGATCTCTTTCTGCAAAGTGACTCCTGGATCGACGAGTCATCGGGCAACTTGGGAGAACGACTCTCCGAAGCGGTCAAACGCCTCACCTTTCTCAAACCCCTCAAGGAGATTCAGGACTCTTTGAAGAGTCGCTCTGATCGAGCGCTTCTACCGCCACCTGAACCACAAGCAATCAATCTAATCGTTATTGGCGGTGATTTGGGCTCTTTGGAACCGTTTCGTACTCTTCTGGCAGCACTACCAGAGACGTTTCCAATCCCGATCATCGGTATGATCCGCCTCAACGAGGCACTCCGTTCGGCACTGCCGACCTGGATTCAGCAGCACACCCCATTGACGGTGCGTCAACCGGAGAATGGGCGCGTTCCCAAGGCCGGCTCCCTCTATCTTCCACAGCCGGGAACCAGAATTAACATCGACCCCAAGGGCCAGATGCAGGTCACGACGACGGAAACCGCCTCCGACGACTCACCGCTTGACGCCACCCTGATCAGCGTTGCTGATAACCTGAAGGCAACGGGCGCAGCCATCATGCTCTCGGGATTGGAGTCCGACGGACTCAAAGGTGCACTTGCCCTCACCAGACAAGGTGGAACTCTCTGGGCATTGGAACCGGAAACGGCTCTGGCAGAGGATCTCCCGGCATCATGTATCGGACTCGATGTTGCAGGTCGCACCGATACGGCCACGGAACTCGCGAACGCCTTAGTCGCCCTCACCGGCATGGATCAAATCACTGAAGAGACCTCCGTAACCGCCGCAGCATCCACTGATCAGGGCGATGAGGAGGGCGCTCTATTGATGGTGGTCGAAGACAGCCCCACCCAAGCCTTCCAAATGAAACGGACCCTGGTCAATGCCGGCTTCCGTGTGGTCACGGCCAAAGATGGACAGGAGGCTCTTGAAACCCTGGTCGATCAGAAACCGACTCTGGTCCTGAGCGACATCTCCATGCCACGGATGAACGGGTACGAATTGTGCCGTGCCATCCGACGCAATCCCTCTCTCAGTGACCTCCCCGTCATGCTGGTGACCGCCCTCTCCAATCCTGCCGAAATTCTCGAAGGTCTCGATGCCGGTGCCGACAACTACCTTGTCAAACCGTGGAAGGAGGATGGCCTTCTGGCTAACGTTGCCTCCCTTTTGGAAGAGGCGGAACAGCCCGGCGGCGTGGTGCGTGACACAGGCATGACCATCCGCTTCTCCGGACGGGAGTATCACGTCTCCACCGGCAAACGACAAATTCTTGAACTTCTCCTCTCAACCTATCAGAGTGGCGTCGAACAGGGCAAAGCGCTTCTGGACAGCCAGTTGGAGCTTCAGGTTCTCAACCAACAACTTGTCGAGCAGGCAACCCGGCTGACAGAACTGAACGACTCTCTTCGTGAAGAGATCAAAACCAGGATCGAGACCCAACACTCCCTGGAACAGACGATGGACGAATTGAAACGGGCCAACCGCGAGTTGAGCAGTTTTGCCTACATCGTCTCCCATGATCTGAAAGCCCCCTTCCGATCCATTGGTTCACTCACCAGTTGGCTTGCTCAAGACTACGCCGATCATCTCGACAAGGAGGGGCGGGAACTGGTCACTCTTCTGGCGAATCGCGCCGAACGGATGAACGGTCTGATCGAATCTCTGATCCAGTACACCAATGTTGGCCGAGGTGATGATAAGATTGAGGAGACCGACCTCAATCGCATTCTCAACAAGGTGATTGCCGCACTGAACGCTTCTGAAGCGTACGACTTTCACATCCCCTCACCTCTGCCCAGGGCACAAGTCAACACCACGCGGATTACCCAGGTCTTTCACCACATTCTACATAATGCTCTACGATTCTCGGATAAGATGGACGGGCGCGTCACTATCCGCCATGAAGAGACCGATGAGAACCACATCTTCTACTTCACCGATGACGGACCAGGGATTGAACCACGCCATTTTAGTAAGATTTTCCAAATTTTTCAGACACTACAGCCCCGCGATCAGTTCGAGACGGCCGGGGTTGGACTGGCTCTGGTCCGCAAAACCGTCGAACGCTATGGTGGAGCGATAGAGGTCGCCTCTGAACCGGGACACGGCAGCACCTTCACCGTTACACTGCCCAAGAACCCGAAACAGCACATCCCCAAGGAGTCGGAAACGACACCCACACTTCCCAACACCCGCGCCAACATCTTGTCATAATCTGCGATTGTCTTTGATGAGAGATGGGTGTAGCGTGTGAATACCCCTGTCTTTCACGTTGGAGAACGACTATGGCCCCTCCGGAACCCTCCCTGGACGCTCTCATCGCAGCAGCGCAGCGTGAACAGCTCTCCCTGGATGATCAAAAGAAATTGGTAGCTGAGCTGCAACGCTCCAATGAGGAACTCAAGCAGTTCGCCTATGTCGTTTCCCACGATCTCAAAGCACCCCTGAGGGCCATAGGCTCCTTGGCACAGTGGATTGTCGAAGACTATGCCGAGGCGCTGGACGAAGATGGGCAAGAGCAGCTCTCTCTGCTGCAATCGCGTGTCAAACGGATGGAGAACCTGATCAACGGCGTTCTCCAATACTCGCGCATCGGTCGCCTTCGGGATCAATGGGAAGAGGTGGACATGGGGCAGCTTCTCCCGGAGATCATCGATCTTCTGGCACCCCCGGAGACAATTCACGTGACGGTTGCCGGTGATCTGCCGACCATCCAGGGCGAGAAGGTACGACTGGGACAACTGTTTCAGAATCTCCTTTCCAACGCCATCAAGTTCATGGACAAACCCGAGGGACGGGTAACAATCTCCTGTCATCAGGAAGAGAGCATGTGGCGATTCAGCGTCGAGGACAACGGTCCCGGCATTGATGCCAAACACCACGAATCGATTTTTCAGATTTTTCACACTCTTCAAGCCAGAGACACCTTCGAGAGCACCGGAATCGGTCTCACCCTGGTCAAAAAGATCGCTGAACTGCACAACGGCACCATCCAGGTCGACTCTTCACCCGGCAAAGGATCCCGCTTCATGGTTCTGCTTCCCCGAAGCCAGACGGCAGAAAGGCAGGAGTAATGGCAATGAACAGTACTCGTCCGATTCTACTTCTTGAAGATGACCGTGTTGACGCCATGACGGTCAAACGGGCTCTCAAGGCGATCAAAGTGAACAATCCCCTTGTCACCGTAAGCAATGGTGAAGAGGCTCTTGAGTGGCTCAATCATGAGGAGAACGAGATCCCCTGCATCACTTTGCTGGATCTCAACATGCCCAGAATGAACGGCATTGAGTTTCTTGAAGCGGTCAAGAACCATAAGGAGTTTCGCTCCATACCGGTGATCGTTCTGACAACCTCCAAAGATGAACTGGACCGGATCAAGAGCTTCAATCTCGGTGCTGCGGGATATATGGTCAAACCTGTCGATTATGTTCAATTCGTCGAAGTGATGCGGACCATCAACATGTACTGGACATTAAGCGAGCTTCCTTCGCAGTGAGCACTCTACTCTCATGACTCCTCCTGAACTTGACGCTTTCTTCACACTGGTTACAGAAAAGACCGGCCTGGTTACACAGCCGGAAGACCGCATCACCCTTCAGGAGAAGATACGACAGCGGATGACGTCACTGCATCTCTCCTCCCTGACACATTACACCACCCTGCTCAAGTGCGATGACATTACCAGCCGCAAGGAGTGGCGGGAGCTGGTGCTTCTGTTAACCACAGGGGAGAGTTACTTTTTTCGGGACAGTGGCCAGATCACCCTTCTGCGAACACGCATTCTGCCGGAACTGATTCAATCCCGGCAACACGATCGAACCCTGAACATCTGGAGCGCAGGCTGTTCAACCGGTGAAGAGCCCTACACCCTTGCAATTATTCTGGATCAGCTTCTCCCCTTCTGGGATGAGTGGCAGGTGACGATTCTCGGCACGGACATCAATGAAGCTTCGTTGGAGAAAGCATGTTCCGGCCACTATAGCCCCTGGTCGTTTCGCAAGGTGCCTCCGGCCATTATCAACCGCTTCTTCAACAAGGAGAAGAGTGGCGACTATACGCTGGAAACGCGCATCCGTCAGATGGTCACCTTCAAGAAGATGAATCTGATTGAAGATGCCTTGCCCGACCCGCTGTTATCCACCATGGGACTGGACCTGATCGTCTGTCGCAACGTCTTCATCTACTTTGATCAAGAGACCGTCCAGAAGCTGGTGGGGAAGTTCTCGGGATACCTGCGGCCCAACGGCTATCTGATGACCGGCCATGCGGAGCTGTCCACGAAGGAACCCGCGGGACTTCTGAGCCGAATCCACCCTGAATCTGTGATCTATCAGAAACCCTCTGGAATTCTCTCCAGCGCAGTGCCAAACGCTTTTCAAGAGAGCACACCCTCCCCAACCATTACCACGACATCTCTACCCTCCAAAATCGACCAGCCTTCACACTCCACTCGACGGAATGTGACACCACCTACCTCCCCATTCATACCCCCCTTCCAGGAAATGACACGTAAACCCAGAGCGCTCGGCGACACACCATCCATCGCATCCATCAAGTCGCCAGCGTCTTCTGTCGACAAACTACCAACGCTCTCACCACAGGGAGATCACTCCTCTCGTGACGACCACGGCAATTCCGACACATCATTGCCACTTGAGGAGATGAAAACAGCCTTCTCGAAACAGGATCACCGTGCCGTCATCCAACACGGCGAAATAGTAACGACGACCGATCTCTCCCCATCCGATCAGTTCGACTACTGGTATCTATTAGCCAGAAGTCATGCCAATGTAGGGCAGAGACAGCACGCCCTCGATGCCTGCGAAGAAGCACGGGCACTCCAGGAGTTTCATGCCGGGCCGCTGTTCCTCATCGCCTGCATTCGACTGGAATCAGACGGACACCGAGACAGTGACACCGTGAAACAGGTGGAGAAACTCCTCAATCAGGTCCTCTATCTGGATTCGGATCACATCCCAGCCTACCTGGAGCTGGCAGCTATTCATCAACAGAGAGGTGATGACAAGCGGGCACGAAAATACCGCACAACCGCCCGCGACATCCTCACATCCATGGATCCGAAAGCACGCGTTGAAGGTTTCGAGGAGTGGAGTGTGCAGGAGTTGATGTCGCAGGTGGATACGCTGCTCTGACCCCTCATCCACCGCAGCCTCCATCGCGACAATAAACAACGAAAAGTGCTGATCGCACCATATTTCAATTGGGTTCACCATCGAAATTTGCTTCACTGTAGTGTGTGGGTCATGGAATAGCACCTGTCTCCAGCAGCGAATCATGGATCATCATGACAGATGAGAATAGCGAAACCCCGGGCAGTGATGCCATCGATACCGGAAGCACCATGATGCAGATGGAGGGTTTCCCCTGCCTGATCTTCAGACTGCTGGATAAGCTTTACGGGATCGACACCCAGTGTGTTCGTGAGATCGTCCGCCTCCCGGAAGTGACTCCGGTGGAGTCCGCTCCCAGACACGTTGTGGGTGTGATCAATCTACGTGGTCGTGTCATTCCGATCATCGATCTCAACCTGCGTCTCGGCAGACGTCCGGAACGCTACCGACTCTCCGATGCCATCCTTGTTATTGAGGTCAGTGAGCACCTCTTCGGCGTGATTATCAGTGAAGTGAGAGAGGTACGCTTTCTCGGCGACACTGATATCGACCCCACACCGATTCTGACCGAGCAGGAGAACGGCAACAGCATCGGCCGGGATGTAGCGCGGGTGGATGACGAAATGGTGTTGATCATTCACCAAGACCGCCTGCTGCTTTCGGGAATTCCGGACGCGCTCCACGATATCGATGAAGAGGAGTCTGCCGACTCCTTGAGTGAACGGCGACTCTTCAACCCTGAAGCGAGCGACGAAGAGCGCACCATTTTCCAGGAGCGGGCCAAACGACTGCTCTCGATTCTCGACAGTCATGAATTGAGCGGACTGGTCTCTCTGGCCATCGTCCAGCTTCAAGATGAACTGCTGGGCGTGATGCTCGACAGGGTACGAGGGTTTACACAGGTGCGCGAGATGACGCCGATTCCCTGTACACCACAGCACATCGTCGGCAACATCAATCAACGGGGAGATATCCTGACCCTGGTCGATATAACAGGCACCCTCGATATTCCATCCCTGTCGAATCGAAAACCTGACAAGGCAATGGTGGTCAATCTGGAAGAGATGACCGTCGGTTTGATGATCCATAATGTTCTGGATGTGATCCATATCCTCCCGGAGCAGATCGTTAAATCACCCATCGCCTCCAGCGCCTTGAAACGTGAACACACCCAGGGAGCACTCCCCTATGGCGACAGAATGCTGAGTGTTCTCAATCTGGAGCAGATCCTTCAAGGAGAGACTCTGGAAGTTGATGAACGCATTTGATGCCATTGTGAATACTATGATTCTGCTGTTGAGGTGCGAACCATCAGAAACAGTCAGACCATCACCCAAACGACGACGCAGCTTCAGCCACTTGAGGGAGCCCCACAGATCTTCGGGGAATGACGCATGAACCAGACCGCTCTTTCTTTCCGACTCAAGACCAATTTTGCTCTGGTCATCCTTCTGATGCTTATTCTCGGCGTCATCTCCATATTCGTGATGCAGAATCTCTCCAGTCTCACCGTCAAGCTCCATAAACACCCGTACACGGTGAGCACCGCCGCCCTACGCATTGATGGCAACATCCTGAAGATTCAGACCGCCATCGAACAGGTGGTCAAAGCCAAGAGCGTTGCCGAAGTGCAATCGTTCAAACAGCGTATTGAGATGATTGAGCAGCAGGTCCACTCTGATTTTTCAATCATCAAGGAGCGCTTTCTCGGCGACAAACAGCGGGTTGTTTCCGCCCAGGAAGCGTTCAAAGGGTGGAAGCCCACCTGGGATGAGATCATTGCCTTGATGGCGACTGGCCAGCAGGAGAAAGCGCTGACCATCGTCAACACCGATCGCGGTGCTCAAGCCGACGGCCTTGACGCCGTGATGAATGAGTTTATCGAGTTTGCAGACGGCAAAGCCAACGCTTTCCTGAACAATGCCATCGAAGAAGAGAAGCAGTCGGTGATGATCATCTCAATCCTGATCGGTATCGCTGTTCTGGTGGGGTGGTGGTTTGCCCGAGCGGCAACCCAGTCTCTTGGTGAGATTGTCTCGGTTATCTCCACCTCTTCCGCCCAAATCGCCGCCACCATCAACCAACAGGAACGCATCACGGCCCAACAAACCTCTTCAATCAATGAAACCAATACCACCATGGAAGAGTTGGGCGCATCGGCCCGTCAATCGGCTGAACAGTCCGAATCAGCGGCAGACAACGCCCAGAAGGCGCTGCAACTGGCAGAAAACGGTGTCCAGTGGGTGGAGGAAATGATGGAAAGCATGAAGGGGACTGAAGAGCGGGTCGAGGCCATCGCCCGGCAGATTCTCTCACTCAGCGAACAGACCAGTCAGATCAGCTCCATCACCAACACTGTCACCGACTTTGCCAATGAGACCAAAATGTTGGCGATGAATGCCGCCGTGGAGGCGGTTCGGGCCGGTGAACACGGCAAGGGGTTCTCGGTTCTGTCGGTGGAGATTCGCAAACTGGCTGATGAGAGCAAACGCTCGGCAGAACGCATCAACGGTCTGGTGGAACAGATTCAAAAAGCGACCAACACCACCGTCATGGTCACTGAAGAGGGCACGAAAACCGTCAACAAAGGCATGGAGATCGCCCGCAATACCTCCGAGACATTCAATCAGGTTACGCGCTCGGTCAACTCCGCCTCCCAAAGCGCCCAACAGATCTCCATGAATGTCCGTCAGCAGGCCGTCGCCGTCAAGCAGGTGGTAGATGCCATGCAACTGCTCAATACCGGCTCCAAGGAGAATGCCTCGGGTATCTCTCAAATCAAATCCGGCATACAACTGCTCAAGGAGACCTCCCAGAAACTGCAAAGCATGATCTGATCATGTGCTTCCCGTATTCACTTAATGTGCGCTTTTCCTATCGGACGAGGCAGCGATCATGATTGAAGATCTCGAACTTCGTGAGCTGTTCAAAGCCGAGAGCGACGAGCATCTGACCAAACTCGACAATGGCCTCCTCCATCTGGAGAAACACCCTGACGACACCTCGGAATTGTCGGAGCTGTTTCGCGAAGCGCACAGCCTGAAAGGGGCAGCGCGCATGCTGGGCGTTGCCGATGTGGAGACTCTGGCTCACCATTTCGAGGATGTTCTGGGTGCCGCTTCACGGGGTGATCACACCTTTACGCCCGAGCTGATAGACCGGTTGATCAATGGTTTGGATGAAGTTCGCAAACTGGTGGATGAAGCGGTCAGCGGTACACCTGCCAATGTCTCGGTGGTGGATGCACTGGCGCGGCTCAAGGGAGAAGCCCCGCCTCTTTCTCCACATTCAGCACCCAGCGAACAACAACCAGAAACAGCTCCAGCGGCAACACTTCAACCAGAACCTGCACCCCTACCCTCGCCTCCCTTTGAACCAGAGACTGCACACACCTCGCAACCAGCGGTTTCATCGGATGCAACGACTCCGGTACCCACTTCAATAGAAAATGCAATCCCGACAACGCCTCACGAACCGAAACCGGAGATCTCTTCCGAGCCTGAAAAAGAGCGCGCCACCTCCTCTTCCGCAACGCCCCCAGATCAGAAGCCGCCCTCTGCGTTGGAACGTGAAACGACTGCCCCTTCTCCAAAAAACCATATCTCCGAACCAATGCAATCGGTTCAGGAACAGCCAGCTAGCCAGAAACCAGCACCCAAAGAGGAGTCCGGTTCCGACTCCCACAAAGTTGGCACCATCCGTGTCAAACCCAGGCAGCTCGATCAACTGATGAACCATGCAGCCGAGTTGACAGTGGTTCGAACCCGGCTCAAACGGCGACTCACGGAGATTGAGAGTCTGGTGAGCTGCTGGGATGAACTGCAACGGGTTCTGGCCGAACAGTCGATCCATCAAGAAGTGAGTGAGCATGGAGCGGACGGGGAAGCGGACCTCTGGCGTTCACCGATGGATCGCCTTGGTTCCAGCATGCGTACTCTGCGGGCCTCCCTGTTTGAAGATGAAGCGAGCATGGATATCGTTGCCAGGGAACTGGAGGAGGGGATCCGCAATCTGCGGCTGTTGCCGCTCTCCACCCTGTTCAACCTCTTTCCCCGACTGGTCAGAGATCTCTCACGGCAACTGGTCAAAAGCGGAGGCGTGGAAAAACGGGCTGAACTGATCGTGGAAGGGGGGGAAACCACTGCGGACAAACAGATCATCGAGGAGATGAAGGATCCACTGATGCACCTGATCCGTAACAGCATGGATCATGGGCTGGAGTTTCCCGATACCCGTGAAGCGCTGGGAAAGAATCCCGTAGGCACCGTTACACTGCGAGCCTCCCGCACCTCTACCCACGTCATCATTGAAGTGGGCGACGATGGTCGGGGGCTCAATCTGGATGATATCCGCAAAACCGCAATCAAACGACGTCTCTACACTGAGAAGGAGCTTGCCACCTGGACATCGGGACAGGTCCGCAATCTCATCTTCACCCCTGGCTTCTCCACCAGCCCGCTGGTGACCGATCTCTCGGGTCGTGGTGTCGGACTGGATGCCGTCCGCACCAATGTCGAGAACCTCAAGGGAACCATCTCCGTCGATTCCACTCCTGATGCCGGTAGTCTGTTCACGATCCGTCTGCCCATTACGCTGGCGACAACGCCTGTTTTTATTGTGCGCATCGACGACCAACAGTTCGCCATTCCCATCGACTACATTCAGAACGTGCGTCGTGTCCTGCCTGCTGATCTCTTCACACTCGAAGGGCACTCCACGATTACCATCAACGATGAACCCATTTCAGTAGCAGATCTTTCCGATCTGTTAGAACTGCCGCAAAACCCCTCCAAATCGGAAGAAGAGCGTTGGAAACAGGCGCGACCCTGCATCATCCTGGTGGCCGGAGGCGACCGTATCGGGATATTCGTCGATGATCTGGTGGATGAACTGGAAGTGGTTCTTAAACCCCACGGCTCCATCCTTCGGCGTGTCCGAAACGTCTCGGGATCGACCATCCTTGGCAGTGGAGAGGTGTGTACCGTTCTTAACCCCCAGGATCTGATCCGATCGATTCAAAATCGCCACATCAGCGCCAGTTCAGTCATGACACCCGCCCATGAAGTGGGAACAAATGGCCCCACTTCTCCCATAGAGGATGACGGATCCATCCAGGAACGTCGCACAATCCTCCTGGTGGAGGACTCCATCACGACCCGTACCCAGGAGAAAAGGATTCTGGAAGCGGCGGGATACGATGTGATCACCGCCGTTGATGGTCTGGATGCTTTGCAGAAAATGGGCTCATTGGAACTGGACGCCGTAGTTTCGGACATACAGATGCCCAATCTTGACGGCTTGTCTTTGTGTGAGAGAATACGCCAAAATAGTACCTACGAGGAGTTACCCATCATTCTGGTAACGTCACTCTCCACGGAAGACGACAAGAGACGCGGAATGGAAGCCGGAGCAAATGCTTATATTTCAAAGACATCTTTTGAACAAAAAGGTCTATTGGATACGCTGAGGAGGCTGGTATGATCCGCGTCCTACTCGTCGATGATTCACCAGTAGCGATTCTGGTCCTGAAAAAAATGCTGCAACGTGCCACCGATATTGAAGTGGTCGGCACGGCCTCCAATGGTCAAATGGCCATGGAGATGCTGCCGGTGCTCAAACCCGACGTCATGTGCACCGATCTGCACATGCCGAAAATGGATGGACTCACGCTCACCCGACAGGTGATGAAGTCCCACCCCCTGCCGATTCTGGTCATCAGCATTTCGGTTCAAAGCCACGATGATCACAACGTCTTCGAGCTTCTCGAAGCAGGCGCCATTGATGTCTTCCCAAAACCACAAGGCGGGCTTTCCGAAGCGTCATCTGGGATTGCCGATGAGTTGATCAGCAAACTGCGTGTCTTGTCGGGTGTCGTACCGATTCGACGTCACACGACTCGTTTGAAAACACCTTCCTTTTCACAAAGTGCAACTGCTGGCACCGAACAATCACAGCCCAAAGCCTCAACATCATCACCCGTTTCCCAACAACCGGGATCCATCCCCCCTCTCACTGAGATGACCCCCTCGGCTTTCTCCGCCGGTGGGATTGACACCTCAACGTATCGCGTCGTCGTTGTTGGAGCATCAACGGGTGGACCTCAGGCGCTGAAAACCTTGTTTGCCGATCTACCTGAGGATTTCCCTCTACCGATTATTACCGTACAGCATATCAGCGTCGGTTTTCTCAATGAGCTGGTCAACTGGATGAATAGCGCGTGCACTCTGACCGTAAAAATAGCCGTTCTGGGTGAGCGCCCTCAGCCTGGAACGATCTATTTCCCACCAGAAGACACCCACCTTATCATTGATGAACACGGCTTGTTCGCCAGTATCGACGATGAGCAACTCAGCATCTACCATCTGCCCCCTACCAACCACCGACCCTCCGTAGACGTTCTGTTTCACTCGGTTGCCCGGTACTACAAGCGCCACGCTGCAGCCATCATTCTTACCGGCATGGGGGCAGATGGTGTGGACGGTATGCGTGCTATCTGTAAAGAGGGTGGGTTTACTGTGGCCCAGAATGAGGAGAGTTCCGTCGTCTTCGGCATGCCGCAGAAAGCGATTGAAGCAAATGTTGCCAAAGTGGTCTGTAGCATCGAGACCATGACGGGCACACTCATTGAAAATCTGAAAAGTGGCCATTGATACATCTCATCATGATTTGCGCACGATGACGAAATGATCTCTGAGCGCTCATGATTCTACGCCTTCCACTGACAGTGCAGAATGGTTCAAACCATGGCAAGAAAACAGATTCTCATCGTTGAAGACAGTGCGATTCAGCGGGTGATGTTGCAACGCCTTCTGACCGAGGCGGGCTATCAGGTGGAGGCGGCTCGTGATGGTGTCGAAGGGTTGAATCAAGCCCGGTCGTCTCACCCTGATCTCGTCATCAGTGATATCAACATGCCCAACATGGATGGGTATGAGATGTGTCAGGCCATGCGCCAGGACACGGACCTTGCCGCCACACCGGTCATGATTCTCACCAGTCTCGATGATCCTCGGGAGGTGCTACGCGGTATCACGGCCGGTGCCGACAACTACGTTACCAAACCCTACGACAGCGACAATCTGCTGGATCGTATCGCCCGTCTTCTGGAGGAGGCCTCTACTCCCCCTGAGGACGATGACGACGATCCAACCATCATGCTTGGCAACGAACGGCATGTAATCTCTGCCGGACGCCGTCAGATACTGACTCTACTTCTCTCCACATACGAAAACGCCGTTCAACGCAATCAGGAGTTGTTGCAGACGCAACTCGAATTGAAGGTTCTCAACGAACAGCTTGAAGAGAAAGTCGCAGAGCGCACTCAACAGTTGGAAGCGGCCAATCGTGCCAAGTTGATGTTCATCAACAATATGAGTCACGAGCTGCGTACTCCCCTCAACGCCATCATCGGCCTGACCGATCTGACAATGGGATCTGAGGATCTAACAGATGATCACAAATCTCATCTCTCCATCGTCCACCAATCCGCAGAGTCCCTTCTCCTGCTCATTAACAGTCTCCTCGATTTTGCCAAACTGGAAACCCATGAACTGACCACACGCAAAACGGTTTTCCATCTTCGTAAGCATCTCGAGAAAGCACTGGCTCCGGAAATGGAAAAAGCGGTTGCCAAAGGACTCTTCTTTCTCTGCCGAATCAGTCAAGATGTTCCAGATGCGTTGATCGGCGACGCCTCTCGGCTGGCCTCCATTCTGACACAGCTCACCTCAAACGGTGTGAAGTTCACCGATTCCGGACACATTATCGTCACGATTGTCCCCATTGAGGTTCTCAATCGCTCAGTTCTCATCCGTTTTTCTGTGGATGATACCGGCTGCGGCATACCTGAAGAACGGAAAGAGACTATCTTCTCCAGTTTCATGCAGGGAGACGGCACCTCAACCCGTCATCACGGTGGAACCGGAATTGGTCTGACATTGGCTCAACGCCTCGCCAACCTTTTGGGGGGCAATCTGGGATTCGTCAGTGTCAACGGCATGGGAAGCACCTTCCATCTCGACCTGCGCATCGAAACCGATCCATCTGTCGATACCCGGAACAGCCATGAAGATGCCTTTAACGAAGAAACCCTGCTTATCGGTGGCATGATCGGTGCCGATGAAACGATGGAACAGACCCTGGAGAGTGAAGATTCTACAGCCGCCATCAGTGTTGACACTCTCCTTGCACGCCTGAATAACGCCCTCAACGCCTTGGAGAGAGGGGCCGTAGAGGTGGCTGAATCGGAAACGATACGGCTGAAACGCTCTACGCTTCCTGAAGGCACCGTCACTGACCTGCGCACGCATCTCTTCAGACTGGTTCTCAGTTTGAGAAAACGCAACATCGAAGAGTCGAAGCAGCAGTTCATCACCCTCCTTACCTCACTCCAGCAGAACACCGACACCTGAAGAGACCCTCCTGCCAGCTCCCCCCTGATCACGCCTTTTTTCCCATAATCGGTGTTAAAAAACACTGATAGATCATTGTGGTCCACACCTCGGGCATGCAAATTGCTCTTGCATTCTCCAACGAGGATGCTATTAACGTTGTTATAGATCGATAAGAAGTGCTTCATGAGAACAACGATCAAGAGGGGCACATGAGAGATACGATCACGGTAACAGTGACGGAGATTACAGGGTCTCGTTTCTATAGGTTACCAAGAAAAATCAAAACAATTCTGGCTGTTAGCCTGTTTGGGGCCACCTGTCTTCTCGTAGGGTCGATGGTGACGGCAGGATGGCTTCTGTCCGAAAACACCACACTCGATTTTCAAAATGGGAAACTCAAGACGGACCTTAAACACTCTGTAGAAAACAGACAACATCTTGACGAACAACTCAGCCAGAAAACAGCGGAGTTCCAAGATGTGGGATACCGAATGCGCTTCATAGAAGAGATGATCGGATCAGGCTCCCTTGAGGACCGTCCGCTGCTTGAACGTGTGAATCATGCCAGCATCATTATTGATCGCCGGGAGAAGGAGTTTCGAGAAATCGGCGACATGATCGATAATATTGAAGGAATCATCGGCCTCGAATCACCGGACAAGAAGAACCACACCTTCAAGGAACGTCTCCAAGCGGCCAGCCTAACCGCACTGCAAAAGCAGACCATGCTCAACGAAATTCCAAGCGGTATGCCGATCATCAGCAGTCGCATATCTAGTGGCTTCGGACATCGAAAGCATCCGGTTTTGAAAAAACGGATGATGCACGCCGGTATCGACTTCAAAGCAGATGTCGGCACGAATGTCACCGTAACCGCTGATGGCGTCGTTGAATTTGCCGGCAAACACAAGAAAAGCGGTTTCGGCAATCTGGTTATCGTTCGCCACAATTTCGGCTTTCGCACATTCTACGGCCATCTGAGCGGCTTTGTCGCCAAGGCGGGTGATTTCGTCCATAAAGGCGACTTGCTGGCGAAATCGGGCAATACCGGTATCAGCTCCGGGCCCCATCTGCATTATGAGATCAGGTTCATCCATCGCAGTCTGAACCCCAAGCCGTTCATCAACTGGAGCATGGACAACTACGAGGTTGTCTTCAAGGAGAAGCAGGTCAAATGGGACTCTTTGATAAAATTAGCAAATCTAAGACTAAACGCTCCAGCACAACCATCATTGCACCTGGCACGAAAATAAACGGCATCGTCGATGCCGAGTCGGTGTTTCACGTTGATGGTGAGCTTGAAGGAGAAATTCGTTCCACAGGGGTTGTCACTATTGGCCGCACTGGAACGATCCGAGGTCATCTCAAAGCCAAAAAACTCATGGTCACCGGGGTTTTCTCCGGTAAAGCCGACTGTGATGAGATCGAGATTCTTGCGGGTGGAAACGTGAGCGGTGAGATCGCTTCGAAGGTGCTTGTGGTAGAACGGGGCAGCCACTTTGAGGGAGAGAGCAACTTAAAGGGGATCCAAACGGACACATCCTCTTTACAAAAAGACAATGATAAAAAAAAGAGTTAACGACGTCACATCAGACGTTGGGGTTTGGAGAAATCCGGGCATCCCCTACTTACGCCCGAACCCACCCCCCCCGGGGGTTTCGATCGTGATCGCTTCACCTGCGTCCACTCGACACTGGTGACTCGCAGGCAGAATGGTCGTACTGCCATCACAGTGATGCAGCCGGTTGATTCCAACGGAACCGTTCTCTCCACCATCCAGACCGAATGGTGGACACTCTCTACGCTGCGTGAGAAGCGTGACCATCCTTGGCTCCATAAATCGGAAGGTACGGACCACACCGTCCCCACCCCTCCAACTTCCATCACCCCCGGAACCGGTACGCAACGAAAACCGCTCCAGTCGTACAGCAGGAAAACGGCTCTCCAGTACTTCAGGATCGGTGATCCGGGTATTCGTCATGTGGACTTGAACACCGGAGGCGCCCGATTCTCCTTGGATTGCACCAGAACCACCTGCAATGGTCTCGTAGTATTGGGACCCGGAACCATCCACGGCACCAAAAAGTAGATTATTCATGGTTCCCTGAGAAGCAGCGGCAATGCCCAACGCACCCAGAAGGATATCCACAACACGTTGTGACGTCTCCACATTTCCACCGGAAACAGCCGCCCCCTCCCCAGGAGAGAGCATGGAACCATCCGGAATCGAGATGGAGACAGCCTCCAAACAGCCATCATTCAATGGAATATCCTGCTGGACCAAGCTCCTGAACACATAGAGCACGGCAGCACGCACCACAGCGGATGGCGCATTGAGATTGCCTGGATGTTGCGGGGATGTTCCCTGGAAATCTACCGATGCCGAGACTGAATCAAAACCAACATCACGAGCTATCTCCATGCGAACCTGAAGTACTGAACCGTCATCCATAGCATCCCGCCAGACGCCCTGCCAGCTTCCCGACTCATCACCTCTCTCATCCAGAAACTGTTTCAGAACCCTCTGCATCGCTTGAGCAGCATTGTCACGCATGTGGTCCATGTACCGGGATACAACTGAATCCCCATAGAGATCGCAGAGCCTTTCAACACCGGAAACGCCCTTGTGACAGGCAGCGATCTGGGCGCGTAGATCGGAAAGCCGTTCAGAAAGATTACGTGCAGGCCACTGCCCACTGCCGAGAATGGCACGAACCTTCTCTTCCAGAAACTCGCCTTCACGTACAATCAGACGATTGGAAAAGACAACCCCTTCCTGAATCAGTTCCGTCGCAAAAGGGGGCATGGAGCCAGGCACGATCCCACCAATATCTGCATGATGCCCACGAGCAGCAACGAAGAACAGTAACCGACCACGACGGAATATCGGTGCCACCACCGTCACATCCGGCAGATGCGATCCCCCTTTCATGGGATCGTTGCTCACATAGAGATCCCCAGGGTGAATCCTCTCTCCCCGTTCGGCAAGGAGCCCGGAGACCGTCTCGCCCATTGCACCGAGATGGACCGGTATGTGGGGAGCGTTGGCAACCAAGCGGCCACGATGATCAAAGACCGCACAGGAGAAATCGAGCCGCTCCTTGATGTTGACTGAATGCGACGTTCGAGCCAGAGTCTCACCCATTTGACTGGCGATACCCATGAAGCGGTGGTTGAAAACCCCCAGAAGAACCGGATCTACACGCTCTTCCTCGCTTACCATGTCACTCTGAGAGGAGGAGCAACTCTCCTCAATCACCATGGACAAAGTAATCATGCCAGCCTCATCGACCCGACACTGGTATCCCGCTTCCACCACGATGGTCGCATTCTGTTCCGTAATCAGAGCTGGTCCCGATATCACATGTCCGGAAACAAGATGTTCTCTATCATAAACGGTAACCGTCTCCGCCCCCTCATCCTGGAACCACACTTCTGACTGATCTTCCCGAACCTCCTTATCGCTTTCCTGACCAATGCTGCGATCCTTCTCGTGCCAGTGATCATTCCCCACCCGGTCAGGGCGCCATACATCAATACGGACCGTCACCAGCTCAGGAATGATATCCGGGGCATCAAAACCGTAATAGCGACGATGTGCCTGAAGAAAAGAGGCGTGAAGCTGTTCAACATCATCGACAAATGGAAGCGTCAACGGTGAATCAGTACCCGGGGTTCGCAGATCAACCTCAATGCGCCGTTGGAAGGCAGGATCAGCTTGGAACCCTTGAGCATCATCACCACCGACACCCCCCTCCATAATCATTTCACGAATCAGAGACTCGGCCCGGTCACGGGCACGCTCCCGGACAAGACGCACCCCATCCTGATCTGCCGGAATCAAAACGCTCTCTACATGATGGCGACGATGGGCCGCCGTCGCGATCCCGTATGCCGACAGCAGACCGGAGAGAGGGTGAATCCGAATGGTCCGTATTCCAAGAATGCGCGCCACCCCACACGCGTGCTGCGCCCCAGCACCTCCAAAACAGACCATGGCGTGATCTCTGAGATCATATCCACGGGCCTCAGAGAGCGTCTTGATGGGCTGGGCCATGGTCTCATTGGCGATACGCACATATCCAAGCGCCAAGGCTTCCGGCGAGAGCTCCGTTGCCAAAGCAGCATTTACCGCATCAGCAAGAAGAGTGAGTCGCTCCCGCGCTGCCTGAAAATCCAATGGGGCGTTGCGTTCAGGGCCGAATAGATGCGGGAAACGGTTCGTATCCAACCGCCCAAGTAACAGATTGGCATCGGTAATGGTTGCCGGCCCACCCAATCCGTAACACGCTGGCCCCGGAGCCGCCCCTGCCGATTCTGGCCCAACAGTGAGACGATGACCATCAAATCCCAGAATCGAGCCACCACCTGCGGCCACGGTCTCCACCCGCAACATGGGCGCATGGTAACGCACTCCGGCAGTTTCCACCTCCAGAACACGCTCCAAGACACCATCATAGCGACACACGTCGGTTGAGGTCCCCCCCATGTCAAACCCAACCGCCTGACGATCACCACACTGCTCCGCAACCGCTGCCACACCGAGCACACCCCCAGCAGGACCGGATAGAATCGCATCCTTACCGGTAAATCCATCCGGCACCAACAGACTGCCGGAACTGCCCATAAAATGCAGTGGGATCGTTCCGGTCCACTGCCGCACTTGGTGTGCGTAGTGCAGAAGAACGGGCGACAAATAGGCATCAACCAGCGTGGTCCTTCCTCGTCCAACCACCTGAATCAGGGACAGCGTTTCATGGGAAGTCGAAACCTGCTGAAACCCTATCTCTTGCGCCAGACCGGCAACGAGCGCTTCATTCTCTGGAGCCCGCCACGCGTGAAGAAAGACCACAGCCAGTGAAACGGCACCCGCCTTCTTCAAGCGAGTCAACGCATCACGAACCACTGTGGGGTCGGGTCTGGTAAGAATCTCACCCAACGCTGTGGTACGTTCATCCACCTCTTCGACCCAGCGGTAGAGCGTTTCAGGTTTTCTGATCGATAGAGCGAACAGATCCGGTCGCTCCTGAGTCCCAATCTCCAGGAGATCACGAAACCCCCGGGTAATCAGCAGACCCACCGGAGCACCCTTGCGTTCCAAGAGTGCATTGGTGGCGACGGTTGTTCCCAAACGTATCCACTCAACCTGTTCCCGGGGCAACACTCGCCCTACAGGCCACTTCAATAACCGGCGAATCCCTTCGATTGCAGCATCTTCATAACCAGATGATTCAGAGAGCAGTTTTCGGGCATGAATCCTCCCTTGAGGATCAATCCCCACCACATCGGTGAACGTCCCTCCTCTGTCCACCGAGAATTTCCAACGCCCTGATGATCCTTGATCCTTGTCCATTGGGATATCCTACACCGTCCATGACAAACAGGAATGGCGGCCCATAATGGTCCGCCATTCGCTCTACTCACTCAGTAGTAAGTCTCTCGATACTCTCACTTGAACATCGGCCTTCGGAACAGATCATGTTTTATTGTGATTTGTTCTCCAATGGTGCCGTCGGTGAGGCTGAGCCTCTTTTTGCCTTTGAGATAACCCGGGTGTATTGACGGGCAAGTTTCTGACCTGCCTCAATCTGAGATCCCGACATATCCTGGCTGAGCAACTGGAGATTTCTCAAGGCTTTATTATCTCCTTGAGCTGCCGCCTGTGAGTACCAGGCATACGCCTTGATCAGGTTCTGAGGCACCCCTTTTCCATCCTCATACATCCAGCCCAGATTGTTTTGTGACTTGATATCACCCTGTTGGGCAGCCAAGGCATAGAGCTTCGCCGCCATTCGCAGATTCTTCTTGACGCCACGCCCCTCTTCATACATCCATCCCAGATTGCGCTGAGCATTGACGTTGTTCTGCTTTGCAGCCTGACTGTACCAGTAGTTGGCCTTTTTGTAGCTCTGGGCAATACCGCCCTGCCCTTTTTCGAACATGGAGCCCAAATTGTCCTGTGCTCCGGCGTGTCCTTTTTTTGCCGCTTGTAGAAACCACTTGTACGCCAGGGTTTTATCTCGAGCAACTCCCTCGCCCTTAAGGTACATGACACCCAAGCGATTCTGCGCTTCGACACTCCCTTGGTTAGCAGCCTTCTGGAACCATTTGGCAGCTTGGAAATAGTCCTTGGGAACACCTTGACCGACATAGTACATCATGGCAACGATCAACTGCGCCTTCAGATAGCCCTGAGTTGCAGAGGCGGAGTACCAACGAAACGCTTGCACGGAGTCCCGGCGTATTCCCTCACCCTTATCGTAGGCAATAGCCGCTCGGAACTGCCCTTCCATATGCCCCTGCTCAGCAGCCTTAAAAAACCACAAAGCAGCAGAGTTTCTATCCTTCTCGACACCAATGCCCTTGTTGAGGAACATGCCATAGCGGTATTGAGCATCAGCGATCCCCTTTTCTGCTGCTCTGAGCATATAACGCGCTGATTTCACATTGTCACGTGCCGTCCCCTTGCCTAGGAGAAAAGCATTAGCCAGTGCGTATTGTGACTGTGCGATATCCTGCTCTGCCGCGAGAAGATGCCACTGTAGCGCTTCAGTATCACTCTGTTTCTTACCCTGACCGGTCTGGAAGGCATGGCCCATTTTGTACTGTGCCTGGGCAACACCCTTCTGAGCGGCTTTCTCGAACCACGTCAGCGCTTCCGCTTTAAGCTTGGGATCCTTGGAAGACTCCAACAACAGCCCCAGTTCCACCTGTGCTTGCGGATTGTTGGCTTCAGCAGCTCTCCGAAACCACTTGGCTGCCGTCTCCAGGTCGATTGGTGCCCCTTCACCGGTTTTATAGGCAATACCAACACGATACTGAGCATTGGGAATGTTGAGCTCTGCCGCTTTTTTGTACCATGAGATCGCCTGCGTCAAGTTCTGCTTGATCCCGGTACCGGACTCCAGCCGTTCACCGACCTGCATCATCGCCTTGGCGTCACCCTGCTGGGCTTTGAGTTTCAGCGTGTCAAATTCGCGGTTTTGACGCTCCTCTCGCGTCATGACGGTCTGCGGCTTCTGGGATTCGGAGACACTCCAGAGAGCATAGCCGGCCCCACCTACCAACAGGAGAGTCGCTGCCATCATCGCCATACGGGCCTTTGGGTTGACCAGTTTGCTCTCATCTCTCAGAGAGAAGGCCAACTCGCCTTCCTCATTACCGCTATCGACCTCAACGGCATGCAGCCACTCTTCGATGTTTTGTGGCCGGTCTGTTTCCACGACCGCAAGGGCAAGGTCGATTGCTTTCAACAGCGATGGAGAGTAACGCCCTTCACCAATCTCTTGCGCAGAGACCAGAGGATCGGGCTGATTGCGCATCACGGCATTGCTTCGCTGTGGCGCACCTACCGGTTTTCTGCCGCTGATACAACGGTACATCACAGCGCCGAGAGAGTAGATATCGGTCCACGGTCCCTGGCGGTTCGCCTCTTCGAAATACTGCTCCATAGGCGCATAGCTAGGTGTAAGCATGGCGGTCATGGAACCATCCGTCCCACCCTTGCGACGCGCCGATCCAAAATCCAGCAGCACAGGAGTCCCATCCTTGACCCGGATAAAGATATTATCGGGTTTGATATCACGATGGATGAAATCAGCATGGTGCAACACCTGAATACCCTGCAACATGGGCATCATGATCGCAAGAAGCTCTTTTTCATCAAGCGTTTTCTTGCGTTTAAGAATATTGCCGAGATCCTCACCCTCTTCATACTCCATCGCCATATAGGCTGTGTTGAACTCTTCGAAGAAGGTTGCAACACGTACCAGACTGGAGTGCTTGAACTGAGCGAGTGTCCTGGCCTCATTCAAGAACCGTTCACGACCTTGGACGAACTGCTCTTCCAGATCGGGCGCTTTGGGATGAATCGAGTGATCCGG
Source organism: Magnetococcales bacterium (assembly GCA_015231265.1). Lineage (GTDB taxonomy): Bacteria > Pseudomonadota > Magnetococcia > Magnetococcales > JADGBX01 > JADGBX01. The sequence continues at coordinate 37,622 of JADGBX010000010.1, forward strand.
CCGGCGCAGAGCAAGCTGCGTCGGCAAATACTCTTTGATGGCAACATGGTTATCGAGACGTGTATCATGCGCTTTATATGTCAGACCAAAACCACCCTGCCCCAGCACTTTCTCGATCTTGTACCACATCAACATGTGGCCTTCAGGCAGAGCATCATGATGGACCTTACCGGTCACCGAGGCTGCCGGACTAGCGGTTGCAGGCACCTCACCGGTATCAGAGCCATCGGCCGCGGCGGGGTTGAGAACCGTCGCTCCATCCTCGTCATCATCCCCGCTCTCCTGACCGGCATTGGGATTGAGCACTGTCGCCCCATCCTCATCGTCGTCACCCTCCATCAGTCCGGCAGCGGGATTGAGCACTGTCGCTCCATCCTCATCATCCTGGACCTTCTGGGCGGAAGGGTTCAGGACCGTCGCTCCATCTTCGTCGTCACTGTCGTCACTTGAGGGTATTCCAGAATCCAAAGAGGGGTTGAGCACCGTAGCGCCATCCTCTTCTTCATCGTCTTGATTGATCTCTGAGCTTGGGGAGTCGGACGTGGACGACGCGCCCTCTTCAAGAGGAGGGAGAGGAGGGAGAGAAGGTAGCTGCTTCTCATCTTGCGAGGGACCCGAGGTGAACTCCGACCCGAAGCTCATGCCCAGAAGCTCATCGGCATCATCCAGATCCAACTCACCTCGACCACCTGCTCCCGGCACATCCTTAACAGGTTCCTGGCCGAACAGTTCTTCCGTACCATCATCTGCACTCTTCAGAGCCTCCTGTTCCGGAGAAGGACTCTCTGAGGAGGAATCCTCGATTTCCAACGCCAAGGCAGTCTCTTCCTTGGGATCTGAGGGAGTCTCGATCTCCAACGCCAAGGCAGTCTCTTCCTTGGGAGCAGAAGAACCGGCTGCATCCATGTTGACACTGCTCTCTTCAACAGGATCAGCAGAGGGCTCGAAGTTCAGCTCCAGGACAGTCTCTTCTTCTTCCAAACCGGATACAGCTGGAATGGCAGACTCTTTTGATACCTGTTTATCATCAGCATCCTTGAGAGAGGTAAAAGAGTCTGATGGTTCGAACGTCAAAACCTCCAACTCCTCTGCCTGATCATCGGTATCTTTTCGAGACGTATCGATCTCTTCGAAAGAGTCGATAGGCTCAAAGGAGATTGTCTCGATTTCCTTCTCATCCTTCTCTTTTTTGGCAGAATCATCCGCCTCATCAGTTGAAGGGATGAATTCCAGCTCGGTCTCGGCTTCGGAATCAGTAAAAGGATTATCGTCGTTCCGTTTCGTCACGTCATCGCCCCAAATCTAGACAGAATATGGACTGGTTTTGGCCTGCTGTACTGACTACCCTCTAGAACGGTGATTGACATCACATCTACCGAATGGTGTTCATAATCAGGGTGCAGAAGGCACAAAAACATCCCCATGATCAAAAATGATTATCATGCCATGCTTTCCAGGGAAGAGCTACTGAGAAACACCTCATCGGGAAGATAGCAAACCTTGAATTTCTCCACTGTATAGAAACAGTTGGAATCGTTTTCTTCTGCTACGGGAAAATCTTCATGAGTTGGTTTGGATTTCATTGATCATCCACACGCACCTACCATCAGAGGAAACGCTTCAAGGAGTCGTTATGACCTCGCGGCAGATCAAGAACGGCAATGACTATGGAGCAGTTGGTGATGCAAAATCTCGTCACTTTCAACAAAGAAATCCAGCAACTTGGACAGTGTCCGAGAAAGCAACGAAACACGAGAATAACGCTCTGGGACAACAACTCCGTCATCTACCTCCATCAAGAGCAGCGACAGCACGCAGTCTGGAACGACCGGCGCACTCTACTCCGTCAGGCACGAAGAAGAGTACACTCTGGCTGAAGACACGCCCTAAGAGTGATGTAACCATCTCCACTGCGTCAGCATCAAGTGTGAGGGCAGCCAGCGCTACCTTCCCATACCGCGTTGACGTCGCTTGCTTCCTGAATACATACAGAACGTCAGTGAATCCGAAGCTTTGACGATTTCACGATAGAAGTTGCAGTAGAGATAGACAGCCTGTGTCCGCACAATGGCAATATCACCCTTTTGACAAAGTGCCGTCTGAATATCCTTCTCCGTACACCAGCTCTTCGATGCCTCAGCGTGCGCTGTCGTGCTCAGTCCCATCATAACGAGTCCGACCGCACCCACTGCAAGCATCCGAATTGACGTGATCATTGGCTCCACCTTCCTAAACAGATTTCAAATAGAGAGACAATCAACAACTGCTGACTGCAAACACCACCCTGAATACGTAAGAGACGAAGGGAACGGTTTCATACATGATACCAGGCCAAATCCTCAGCAAGCACCACACGACCACTGTAGTGGCGCCGGCACTCCTCCAGGCGCTGGGCATCATCTCCAGGGATTGGATAGAGGTGCGATAACACCACGCTTTCCACCCCTGCCTTCTGCGCCAGTTTGCCACACTCCCCAGCAGAGAGGTGTCCGGAAATCTTCCCCGCATCCAGCGATGAGCAGTCGATCACCATCCAGTGCGCCCCCTCAGCCAATTGGACAATAGCCGGATCCAGATCGCAATCTCCGGAGAAAACGACTGCCTTGCCGCCTATTTCAAATCGATAGGCCAAACTGACGAATCTGCTGCTGTGTACCGTTTCGGCACATCGCACCTGCACTCTCCCCAGAGAAACCGTCTCATCGGGCACCAGTTCGCAGATCGTCAGTTCAAATGTGGAGGGATCGCCGACTGTTTGGCGAACAACGCGATCATAGAAGGCTGAGAACCCCGGTGGTCCATAGATGATCAGTGGTGCTGTTCGACTAATATCCGGAAAACGAAAAGCGTGCATCATAGGAATCAGTTCACCCATGTGATCCCCATGGACATGAGTCATCCAGACCGCGGTCAGATTCTCGAAGCCGTAACTGATGCGCAGCAACTGACGCAGCGTCCCCGGTCCACAATCGATCAACATCTCTCCAGCCTCACACTGTAGAAAATAGGCTGGCGCGCTGCGTTCAAGCATGGGCACACCGGTACCACTGCCCAGGATACATATTTTCATGGTTGTTGATTCGTGCGTCATTCACCCACCCTCCGGCCACAACCAGGCAGCGCCCCGAACACCACTTGAATCCCCATGTACAGCTTTGACCAGACGCGTCTCCACGTTCTGGGAAAAGATGTATCGGTCCCATCGTCCGGGAACTGCCTCATATAACGAAGCGATATTGGACATTCCACCACCAAGAACAACCACTTCAGGGTCAAGAACATTAATTACCGATGCCAGAGCCCGAGCAAAACGATCCTCATAGCGATTCATAGCATCCACTGCTTTCGAGACACCCCTCTCTGCATCACGAACAATCTCTTCCGGAGAAGAGTTCAAACCGGTTTCCATCTGATAATCTCGAACCATACCGGGTCCTGACAGGTAGGTCTCGATACAGCCGGAACGACCACAATAGCATGCTGCTGGCCGCAACTCCGCACCATCAGGCCACGGCAGGGGATTATGCCCCCACTCGCCTGCAATCGCGTTAGGCCCCTGAAGCAGACGTCCATGTACCACGACACCACCACCGGTCCCGGTACCGACGATAACACCAAACACCGATGCCGCACCTGCTGCTGCTCCATCCACCGCTTCTGATAGGGAAAAGCAGTCGGCATCGTTGGCCAGTCGCACCGGACGATCGAGCGTCCGTTCCAGATCTTCTCGCAGGGGTTGATCGATCAAACAGAGGGAGTTGGAGTTCTGGATACGTCCCGTTGCGGGCGAGACCGAACCTGGCGTTCCGATGCCCACGGGCTGCTGTTCAGCCGAGATTCCCGCCTGAGACTCCACATCTCTGACCAGTTCGGCAATTGCGGCAACGGTCTCTTCATAGAGCCCCTGGGGTGTGGGCACCCGCCTGCGTACCACGCTCGTTCCATCTGGATCGAGAACGACCGCTTCGATCTTCGTCCCACCCAGATCCACTCCAATGCGATGCGCCATGAATCTCAATCCAGTTCACTCAGCGTGAATCGGTTCGATTCACAGGTTTGGAGGAGGGAGATTCCTCAGAATCAACAGGTTCCTGACCGGCCCGCATTCGTTTGATCATGGAGGGAAGAAACGCTACAGCCGCCAATAAACCCAAGGCCAGCAACCCTTTTTTCAGCACACCTTCACCACCCGCTACCGCTTCACGCCCGGCAAATCCCACATAGGTGTAGGCAAACCCTCCAGGAATCATACAAAGATACGAGGCGATGATGTAGTGCGTGAGAGGGATTTTGGTCAATCCCAATGCGTAGTTCAAGAGATTGAACGGAAAGAGCGGCACCAACCGGACGAATGCGACGAATCGCCATCCCTCCGCATCCACACCGTCCATCAACTGCCGCAGACGACCACCGGTCCGCTGCTCTACCCAATCGGACGCAAGATATCTTGCGACAAGAAAGGAGATGGTTGCTCCCAAAGTCGC
>JADGBX010000110.1 GCA_015231265.1 Magnetococcales bacterium
GGTTGGTAGATTGGGTGTATATCCGGGTGCTTGCCCGCGATTTAAGCGTTGCGGAACAGACGGTCTATCGCTGGTGGTACAGCAGTCCCAACGTCGACATCCCCTCCGCGGATCAGGTGATGCAACCCTTGATCATGCGCTACATGGCCAACCATCCGGAGATGGAAGAGAAGCAGGCAAGAAGCCGATTCCATTGAGCCGTAGAACGGATGCGTTGAACAAGAGAGTTTTCCCCAAGCGCCCGGTACAGCCGGGCGTTGTGCATTAACCTGGATCGCTCATGCGTCAGAAAACGCTCGAACAGTTCCCTGCTCCACACCGATGACCGCTCTGGCCAAGGATGAGAAAAGCAGAATGCCCACCGCCCAAACCCCCAGGGAGATTCTGATTTCGGTGAATGTGGGGGCATAGTCTCCCATCTCCCCCAGCGGTGTGGGCAGTAGGCCCGGAATCACCAGCCCCATCCCCTTCTCCAACCAGATGGCGATCACCGTCATCAGCGACGCCGCCATCAACAGACCGCCCCTTCGACGCAGCCCGGGCAGTGTCACGACCACCACCGCCACCAACTCCAGTAACAGTGCAAAACGCACCGAATCGGTGACGAAGGCAACACCCCCCTCCCCCGACCAGAGCCACTGGGTGGCCACTGTATGCACGGTTGCACCGTAGCTGTGGACAAACAGTTCCGACGCCTGCTGATAGAGGGTGATCCAGAGCGAGAAAGTCAGCACACCCGTCAAAAGGGAAACCACCCCTTTCTCCAGAGAAAAAGCGCTGAGACGGTTCAACAGATGGAAAAGAAGAAGCATCATGCCCGCCCCGGCGGCAAACGCAGAGGCGATGAATCGGGGAGCCAGAACAGCGGAGTTCCAGTAGGGGCGCGCCGGCAGTCCGGAGAGCATGAAAGCGGTGACGGTGTGGATACCGATGCCGAGCACCACGGCAGCAACAATCCAAGGCATGAGACGTCTGTGGCTGAGAGTTTCACCACGATATCCGGCTCGCAACAGTACCAGAACGATGGCTGTATTGAGCAGGAGATAGAGACTCAACACCACCATATCCCACGCAAGAATCGACGCTGGGAAATGGAGAGAACCCAACAGAGGCAGTGCATGCCAGATGCGTTCGGGACGACCGATATCCACAAAGACGAACAGCAGACTCATGGTGACGGCCGCGATCGCCAGAGACTCTCCCAGGAGCGTCACCTTCCGCACCTGCCGATACTCCATGAGATAGGCGGGAACCACCAGAATCACCGCCGCAGCCGCCACGCCCACCAGAAAGGTGAAATTACCGATATAGAGACCCCACACCACCCGATTGTCCAGCCCGGTGACGGAGAGCCCATGGCGTAACTGATCGATCCAACCACCGCCGCCCCAGATCAGAACGGCGATCCAACCAGCCATCCAGAATCGATACTGCCACGGACTTCGCCACTGATGGACCAGAAGTGCCGAAAAGAGTCCGCGTTCTCCGGAATCCGTCCCGTTCATGGCCCATCCACCACGTACCAGAATTGCGGATCGGTCCCCTGCTCTTCTTTCAGGCGATAGACACGCTTATGCTCCAGCACATAACGGATCGGGCTGTCGGCATCCAGAAGATTGCCGAAGATACGAGCACCGGTGGGACACGCCTGGTGGCAGGCGGGATAGCTCCCTCGGCGGCTGCGCTGCACGCAGAGCGTGCACTTCTCCATCACACCGCGCCTGCGTGGACGGTTGCCTAGATAGTGGGTATCAGGTGTGATCTCCCCCTTGGGTATCACCGGATCACGCCAGTTGAAACGGCGCGCCCAGTAGGGACACGCCGTCGCGCAGTATCGGCAGCCGATACACCAGTCGTAATCCACCACCACCATACCGTCCGGCTCTCGCCACGTCGCCTCCACGGGACAGGCTTGAACACAGGCGGGATCGCCGCACTGTTGACACTGGACCGGCAGATACCAGCGCCCCTTTTCCGGCACCGTCTCCGGCTGGTAGTGGTGATCAGCGCGGGAGAGATCCCACGTATTATCCGGCATGGAGAGCACTCGGATATTGCCCAAACCATCGTGTCGCCCGGTGTTGTTCTCGCGGATGCAGGCGTCAACACAGCGACGGGTACCGGTACAGCGGGAGAGGTTCAGCGCATACCCGAATGCGACACCGGCAATGGGCGGTTGATTACCGCAGCGGATTGCCACGCCATGATCGCGTTCGGCACGACGTTCAATGCGCGCCAACGCCTCCTGAATCTCCTGCCGGTCCATGCGCCGGTAGTGATCCTGAAGAAAACTGCCCAAGGCGTCTCTGCTCGATTGAGAAAGACCCGCTGCTGCGCTTCCGGCCCCAGCCACCACCACACCGGCAGCGGCTGCTCCCTTCAGCAGACGACGGCGCTGAGGAGAGTCGGGCTGTTTCGGCACACTGTTTCCACTTTTTGACGCCGCTCTTTCGCCCTCTTTCGAGGGTGCGTAATCGTTTTCCATAACAGCCAATCACTCAATAACCGTAGATATTGGCGAACATGGGCGTCCGATAGCACTCCTGCGGAGGCTGCTCACGGCCATCGGCAGTGATGTCTCGCTCAGGCACCAGACGTAGTCGCACCATCCCGGTGTGGCTGACCGGCTCTTTCCCAACATCAAGGGTGTGACCGGGAGCGACGGCAACACCATTCACCGACGCTCCGGTACTGGATGTCATCACTCGATAGCGCCCGGCATACGCCAACGGTGCAGCTTTCTGACCAACATCCAACGTTGGCGCATAGATATCCAGGTGGTTGCAGTAGTAGGTGGTGTGCTTCTTGAGAAATGCCTTGACCGGCTTCGGCAGCGCCTGGGTACGATAGTTGACCACCACCAGCTTCGGCATCTCCCGCTTGATACGTTTGATGACCATGTTTTGATCCACCTGCCGAAGCACTCCCCGCGCCGGCAGATCAAGCCAGGAGAGACGCTGTCGATAGGTGTGGGGGCGATCCTTGAACAGCAGAAGCCCCATCAGATAGTGATCCCCCGGCTTCAGGATCTCCTCAGCCAGAGCGACGCTGCGACGCTGGAGTGCGTTATCCAGATACATCACCGCGCCGTACCGATTGGTGACCATGGTCAGGACAACCAGAAACGCCACCGCCAGCCCCAGAATCGCCACCTGGAAGCGGCGCTCGGTCACGGCCCGCGCCTTCGACAGAGGATCGCCGACGATCAACGCATCCAGAGCCGCCATGATCACTACGGCCAGAGTGGGAAACAGCAGGACGAAAAAGTAGGGCCACGGCTGCTTGTGCCAAAGGCAGAGTCCCCACAACGCGCCTGTCCAAGCTGCCAGCGTGACGGTGCGCATCGCGGCGGGTTGAGCGAAATCGGACAAACCGTTTTGTATGCCATGGTTCGCTGAGAAGCGCAGTCGGCGTAACACTGTCCAACACAGCCAGATCAACCCCAACAGGGATGCTCCCCAAAAAATGGGGTTGCGCTCGATGGTCTGCCACCAGAATGCGTGCAGATTGGTGTAGAAAACCCTGATGGCAACATCGATGTTGCGTGCGACGGCGTTGCTGAAGATTCCGTCATATCCGGCCAGGAGAATCCAGAACCCGAAGTAGAGACCAATCGGCACGAGAATCCAGAGACCATGGATAAACGCCTGACGAACACCTCTCACCAGCGCCAACCAGACTCTTTGCGCCGTACCGGTTGTGGTGAGTTGTTGATGCCAACGGGCCAGAACACCATCGGCAAAGAGAGCAAACACACCGGCCACACAGAAGTAGACACCCTTTTGATGCACCAGGAAGGAGACTCCTGCCAGAACACCAGGCATGATGCGATCACCACGCAACATGGAGATCATCCCGATCCAACCGCACCAGGCGGCAAGCATGTCGAGTCGGATTTCGGTCGAGCGGTCGATGAAGGTGGAGACCGTCAACAACAGAAACAGCCCGCCCACCAGCGCCAGAGGGTGATAGAGCCGTCGCAACAACAGCATACCCAGAAACAGAACACCGACGTTTACGACCAGAATGCCGTACTTGACCCGCATCACCGTCGACCAGAGATCATCGGCACCGATCAAATGCAGCGGTGTATAGAAGTAGTATCCCAGCACCGTTTTATTGGGCTTGAAATCCCTATAGGGAACCTTCTCGGTGTATTGGGCGTTCAGAGTGTTGTTGTGGAACTCATCCTGGCCAATGGGCAGCGTGTCGATCAACGCCCCTTCAAGAAGTGCGAAAAACGATAACAGAACAAGAAGGACCGCAACATAGTGCCGGAGAGGAAGTCTCGGGGAGTGCTCGTGCATGTCTCTGTCCTGCATGGAAATCAGGAGGGGGAAATCGAGGGTGCCGTCGTCGAGGAAGCGCTTTGAGCGGAATCTTCAGGGCCTTCTGCCGGTTCCCGCATGTGGCCGAGGCGGATCAGACGCCGTTTTGCCATGAGCTGAAAGGTGTACATGGAGGAGACCATGAGCAGAAAGGCGCCGACGATCACCAAAAGCATCAACGACAATTTCCGGCTCCAGTGGAGACCTTCCATCAATCGACCACCATCATCGGCCAGCCCGGGAAGCAAGATGGCACCGGCCAGCGTCAGAGCCAGCAATCCAAAAAACCACGTGTAGCGGAGCACCCAGCGATTCATAAATCGGGAGATGCGGCCATGGCGGGTGAAATCGGCCCGGTGCACCAGTTGGGCGGCGTTATTGGCCAATCCTCCCATCAGAAAACTCATCACACCACCGATCCCGATGGTGGAGACGAGAATCACCCGATTAAACAGATATTCAGGCACCTCTTGATAACGGGCGTAGTGCTCCAGCATGGGAAAGCCCAACCCCAGAGCGGTGAGCACCATCATCACACCGGCAAGGATGAAGAACAGGGCCGGAAGATAGGTGTAGGCGGTTGAGAGAATGATGCCCAAAAAGCGCAAACCGTCCTGGATAAGGTTGAGCTTCGAACGCCCCACACGCACCTTGTAGGAGACGGGAGTTTCACCGATACGCAGAGTGTGATCGAACAGCGCCATGGCACTCATGGCCGGTGTGAAGTGAAGACCATCGGGAAGGAGGTCGATCCACTCCAGACAGCGATAGGTAAGCACACGCATGCCGCTGGCGGAGTCGCGTACTCTGGTTCCGGAGAGCAGTGAGAGCAGCAGCGCAAAGAAACGATTGCCGATGCGTCGTACCAGAGGCATCTGCGAGTTGGCATGGACGCGCGATCCCAGCACCACATCCAAGCGATCCCGCTTCATGGTCTCCACCAAGGTGCCGAAACTGGCAGGATTGAGGGTACCGTCGGCATCCATGAAAGAGAGGTATTCGGTGCCTGCGTGACGAAATCCCGTCTTGAGCGCTGCCCCGTATCCAAGGTTCTTCGGATGGGTGATGCAGGTCACACCCTCAATGGAGGAAGCGATCTCGCCGGTGCGGTCGGTGGAGCCGTCATCCACCACCAGGACGGAGACCCCGTCCAATCCCCCCTGTTCACAGATAACAGGCTCGGCAGCCAGGGCACCGCGCACGGTCTCGGCGATGGCCTCCTCTTCGTTGAGGGCCGGAATGACGATGGTAAGACGGTTGGGCCGCATGGTGACATCAATCCTCGGGAACCGGGTCTGCAAGGGGAGGCAGTGCCGTTTCCAGTCGATAGGGGGGAGTCATCAGAACCGTGACGAGACGGTTCCAGAACCCCCAGGTAAACAGGGTTGCCGTCATGGCGGAGAAGAGAAGAAAACGACCCATCGGTACGCCGCTGCCCCTGGAGATCCTTACTGCCCCCCCTCCACACACCAGAAGTGTGACGGCCAGAACGCTCCACGCAGTCACGGGCCACCACGCCATGAGGATGCCCCATCCCGCAGCCATGGGCAACAGCAACAGAGGAATCAGCTGAATGATGCGGAAGATCCCGTGCAGACGAACATTATCGGCGGAGGCCCGGCCATAGGCGATCAACATCCGTCGCCACGCTGCCCAGGTGTTGACGCGATGGTGATGAACCAGAGCATTGGGTGTGAAGTGAATGCGACCTCCGGCCAGGGAGATTCGCCGGTCCAACTCCACATCTTCACCGGGAAACACACCGAGACGAAACCCACCGACACGCAGGAATGTCCGGCGATGATACAGCACATTACAGGAGGCGTTGTGGCCCACGGGCGTCGCTTGCCGATGGGGCTTCACATAGTCGCCGATAAACCCGATTGCCGTGAGAAAACCGTCGATCTCCCGCGCCAAAGGGGGATCATCCGAGTGTCCCTTCTGGGCACCTCCCATGGCGACGACACCGTGGCTGGGGGGGTTCTCCAACTCAGGGAGCGCTGCAACGAGTTTCTCCAGCCAGTCCGGTTCCGCCTCGCAATCGGAGTCGATGAACGCGACCCAACGGCCACGGGCCTGTTGCACCCCCCGATTGCGCGCCGTCGCCGGTCCCTGGTTCTCCTGCCGAATCAGACGTACGCCGTGAAAGCGCTCCGCCACCTCTCCGGAACCATCGGTGGAGCCGTCGTCCACCACCAAAATCTCCGTCCAGGCAGCAGGGTAACTTTGAATGCCAAGGGATTGCAGGCACGCTTCAAGGTAGTCGGCATCGTTATAGACGCAGACCACCACCGACACCATGATTCCATCAACCAGATCGTCCGGGCACGGGGCCGCCATCGTGACCGCCTCTGTCTGGGGCGCACTCATGTCACACCATCACTGCGAGGGAGAACTGCTCTTCTCCTTGGACGAGAAGAGGTAGCTCATGAAGTGAATGAACCCCCGGACCTTGCGGTAGAGATCCTTGCGTGAACGGGTGGCCAACAGAAAGCGCCACACGTAGGAGGGGCGGAAGTAGAACCGCTTCAAGGCGCTGTCCACCTTCTCCTGAATCTCCTCCCGTGACAGTCCGGGATAGGCGATGATCGGCGCCTGCTCCCCATCCTGAAGCCACTCGTTCCAGTTCTTGGCCAGAAGCAGCCCTTCCGACTTCATCTCTTTGAAATAACTGGTTCCCGGAAACGGAACCGCGCCGCTGAACTGCACCGTATCCAGAGGGTGGTTCAGAGCGAATTGTATCGTATTCTCCATAGTGTCGCGGTTCTCACCGGGAAGCCCCAGAACGAAACAGCCGTGAATCTGCAACTTCGCTTTCTTGGCCAGATGAACGAACTCGGTCATCCTGGGCACCTTCATCTGTTTGCCCACCCGGTCGAGAATCTCCTGGTTGGCCGACTCGAAACCGACAATCAGCATGCGACAGCCGGCCCGCTTCATCAGCCGCAGCAGCTCCTCATCCCGAATATCAGCCCGGACGTTAATCGACCAGGTGCAATCGAGACCGCGCTCGATCAACCCTTCGCAGAACGCTTTGGCCCGTGCCCGGTCGGCGGTGAAGGTGTCGTCTTCGAAGAAGAACTCGCCTCGCCGCACCTCGGGCCAGGTCTCCAACACCCACTCCATTTCATCGAGAATATTCTCCACGGAACGCAGTCGATAGGTGTGGCCGTGCATCACCTGGGGCCAGAGACAGAAGCTGCACTTGAAGGGACAGCCCCGCCCGCCGATCACATCCACGTAGGGGTGGAGTTTGGTCCCGTCGAAGTAGGCCATCAGATCCAGATGCCCCCAAGCGGGAAACGGCAGTTCATCCAGATTCTCGATGGGGGGACGGGGGGCATTGATGGTAACCGCGCCGCTCTCATCTCGCCACGCCAAACCCAGCACCCCGGCCAAGGGGGCGTCATCCCCATCCAGGCGCTGCCGCACGTAGTCCCGCACCGTGTATTCGTACTCACCGATGGCCACTGCATCCACGGCACCATCAGCATTGTTGAGCGTCTCCTCCGGCAGGCTGGCCACATGGGGTCCAACCATGATCACCCGACACTGGGGCGACTCCCGTTTGCAGATTCGGGCACACTCGATATCAGAATCGATGGAGGGGGTCGTCGCATCCAGCACCACGATGCGCGGTTGGGTGCGTTTAACCAGCGCCTCCAGCTCCGGCTTGTCCCACCCCTTGGCGGGAAAGTCGTGCAGCTCCACATCGACACCGTCCTTCTCCAGCACCGCCGTGGCATAGGCAAGCCAGTCGGGAGCACGCAGAACACGTCCCCGCGTTCGCGCTGCCCAGCGCTGTGTCCGACAGAAGTCGGGAGCAAACGGCTCATTGATCACCAGTACCTTGGCCACGCTCACTCCTTCGAAAGTCGTCTCCGTCATCTTGATTCCGATCCCATGGCGTCCATTACCGCCAGAACCCGTTCCGCCGTTCCGCTCCAGGAGTGGGTCGCGCCGTGTGCTCGACCTCTCTTCTGCAACGATTGCCGGAGATCTGGTTCGGTAAGAAGCCGACGCATGCCGTGGGCGATATCGACGGGATCATGCGGGTCACAGTAGAGCACCGCATCTCCACACACCTCCGGCAACGAACCGGCGCGAGCCGCCAACACCGGGCACCCCAGAACCATCGCCTCCACCGGCGGCAAGCCGAACCCCTCCTGGAGAGAGGGGAACACAAGTCCGTGTGCCCGTTCGTAGAGGGCACGAAGCTGCCCATCGTCCGCCCGTCCGATCCAGCGCACGCCAACCCCTTTGGGCAGAGCAACCCGCCCATAGATGGAGGCGTCCCCGGCTCCGACCCACACAACATCGAAGGTCAGATCCTTGAGATGATCCAGAGCCCGGATTAATCCTGTCATGTTCTTGTTGGGATTGAAACTACTCACCCCCAACAGAAAAGGCCGTTCATGGAGGGCGTGCCGGGCGATGATCTCCGGCTCGGCGTCCGGCCGCAGGAGATGCTCTCCACCTTCCCCCAACACCGGGATACTCTCCTTTGGAATCGAGAGAAACCGGGAGAGTTCCCGTGCCGAATAGTCGGAGACCGTTACGGTCGCCTCGACACGGTGTGCCAGTCGCTGCTGCATTGCCTTTAAAAGGGTGCGATAGGCGAAGCCGTACCCGCCCGGATGGGAGAAGACCGACGCATCGTGCATCACAACCATCTGCCGTCGTACAGCGATGGGACCGGCGTTTCCCGGGCTGAACAGCTTGTTATTTCCCACCAATCGGGGCAGTGTCAACTGCTCCCACAGATAGGGATTGAGACCTCCAGAACAGCGATGGCGAATGGTCTGCAACCGGCTGGTGAGCAGACCGTCTTCACCAGCAACCTCCGGGGCAGAGGCAGGAAGGAGCAGCTCCACCTGCCATCGAGCACCAAGATCGGACCGTTCCGTCAACAGATGGTCCAGAGCCCGCACGCACTCCCGACTGAAGCGCTGGACACCGCTCAGAGGCTGCACCAGAAAACGTCCGTTGATGAACAACCGCTCAGCCATGGCGCGCGTCCACACTCTCTTGACGCTGAACGTGAGCGGTCAATCCCACAACTCGATATCGTCGGCAGTGTGATCGATATTGGGAATCAGCCCCTGCTCCACCAATCTATCGTGGTCGTGCACCTGATTGCGACCACTGTTCTTGGCATGGTAAAGCGCTTTGTCCGCCTTCTCGATCAACATCGTCGGGTAGTCTCCAGCGTTGACCATC
>JADGBX010000111.1 GCA_015231265.1 Magnetococcales bacterium
GAAATGGAGCATCGCAAGGATGCCGTGGGCATGGAAGTGATGTCTTTCAACTGCCCCTTCGAACTCATCGACGATATGCGCGGACTCCCACTCCCCGGAGAGTTCGAACTCACCACAGTCATGTCCAAAGGCGGTAAGGGAAAGGGCACTTTGTATGTGCAGTCCATGTCAAAGCTGCCCCCGATCCCCAAGCCGAATAGCTCCAGTAGCAAAGCCCAGAAAACCGCATGACACGCTCTCCCCGCAACGTGTCGGCCAGTGCGGTCGGAGGGGCGGTGCTACTGGCGGTGCCGCTTCTCTTCCTCCCGACATTGGCGCATGCGGGGCCTCTTGGTGATGCTCTTCAAGGGCTGCTAGGCGGTCTCTCCTCGATGGTGGCGCAAGCGGGTGGGCTGGTTTTGGCAGCGTATGCCACGATTCTTGGGATTCGGTTGCTCTACGACTATCTCAAACAGCCTGCTTGGGTTGATGGTTACGACTTATTGGGCGGCGCAAAATCCATCACCAAAGGTGATTACGATCTCTTCCAGAAACAGAAGAAGAAGGAAGAGAAGAAGGTAGCTAAACAGGACTCATCAAGAAAACAGGCGGTCGAGAATCACTACTATTTCGTCAATGTCCAGGTTGATGCGTCGATGTCGGGTGGTTCTGATGATGGTTGGAACGGCTATTACGAGCAAGATCCGGATCAACCCTCAGAAATAGACGAAGAGGAAGCCTATTGGCGTTCTCTTGAATCCTCTGCGGAAGCGGAAGAGCGTGAATACTACGATTGATTTATCCATTTACTGAAACAACGAGGAGAGTACATGCCTTTCGGATCTCTCCAAAAAGTCCTCGTCTGTACCGGATCGGTGAACGATGGGGAAGCATTCAACAGATGTTCAACTGAAGAGTGGAGGACTGTCTATGTCTTTGATCCGGCATCAGCCACTTTCATGGAAGATTTTCTAGCGGCTGGTGGCATCGTCTGGGATGACGTTCTCGTCGGCTTCGGGGCCTGCATGGTGCTGTGGGCTACCGGTGTCGGGATCGGGTTGGTCCTGAAGATGATCAACATGGCTCGCTGAACCTAGAACACGTGCACGTGTATTTCGTCAATTCAACTGAGGATATGAATCATGAAGAAGTTCGGTAAGAAACTGACCGTCGCTGCCTCCGCTGGAGTCGTGGCGCTCTCCATCACCCCCGCTTGGGCCGCGCTCGATGTCACAGTGACGGATGCTATCTCTGCTGCTAAGGCCGATGCCAGTGCTGCGGGTATTCTGATTTTGGGTGTCGTGGCTACCCTCGCCGGTATCCGCTGGGTCAAGCGGGCGATGATGAACTGATGGGGTCATTGATCCTGGGTACGTTGTGGTTCATTGCTTTTATGGGTGGAGTCCATGTCGGTCGCTACTGATTACATCGCCGTGAATCGCAACGTATCGACGTATCAAGGGCGCGTCTCACTTTGGGGCGTTGCCCTTTTTATTTGTTTTGCTTGTCTGTATGCCAGCAAGTCTAATGCGGGGATTGTTCCGAAACAGACGTATTATACTGTTGGACAATATTTTGCCAAAGAATGGGAAGAAGCGCTCGATCTTTATTACAGGAAAGTAATACTGAATAGTTCGTGGGAGGGGGTTCCCACAACGTTCCAGTTGGTTGCACCCGACTGGGAGCAGCTTTCTTTGAATGAGTTTTACACTGTATATGCAACACAGACCTATCATTATGAATATCCATGGGGTCCAGAGGATAGCATTGTATCGATAATCTTGGTTTATGAATGT
Organism: Magnetococcales bacterium; assembly: GCA_015231265.1. Lineage (GTDB taxonomy): Bacteria > Pseudomonadota > Magnetococcia > Magnetococcales > JADGBX01 > JADGBX01. The sequence continues at coordinate 1,776 of JADGBX010000111.1, forward strand.
CCTCTCAATGTTAGATCGTTCAATGTTCAGACCTTAGAATGTGAGTGTTCAGACGGATGGGATTACAGTTCACAGCAAGGGGCGTGCATGCCCGAGTCGTGTGCTATTGGTTATGAATTTAGCAACATAGAGCAGCAATGTGTTCCTGCGTGTGCTGCTGGATATAGCCGTGATCAAAATGGGAAATGTTTGGTACTTGCTGATGCACAGGCGTGTCCCTCCAAGACAGTCTGGTCCGAATCACAGCAACAGTGCATGTATTGCCAAGATGGCTCCAGTTATTGGGAGTGGTACGAGCCGAATCAGATTTGCATGTGGATGGGCGGTGGTGATCCTCCGGATCTGGTTTGTCCTTATCCCAAGGAGGTGGATCTAAACACTAATACCTGTGTTGATCCTCCCCCTTTGGACTGTCCTGAAGGTCAAACTTGGCAGGGGACGCATTGTTCCTGTCCGGAAGGTAAGAAGTGGAATGGTCTTGTCTGTACATCTGGAACCGTCGGGGCTGAAATCGGTGCTTCCGTGACAGGGGTCAATTCAGTTGCGGAAGCGGGGTCGGGAACACAGGAAGTGACCATCGACACGTCATCTATGGACAAAGGTGGTGTCAATTTCGCGGATATGTCCACGCAACGGGATAGTACCGCGTCATCAGCTCTATCATCAGCGGCGTCCAACTATGCATCCGCAAAAGCGGGGCTGTTGTCGACTATCGGCAACATCAAAACCGAATTGACCGGCTCCTTCTCTCCACAGTTGGCTACCAGTACCGATTCTCTCCCCTGCTTTAGTGCCGATTTGACCCATGGCACGATTCAAGTTTGTTTCGAGCAGTATCGTGATTCTCTGGCAACGATTGGGCAGGTCATCCTCTTTGCGTCGATGTTTCTGGCGGCTCTTATTCTGTTCAAGTGAGGTGACATGGAGTTCTTCCAGCATGTAGCCGATTTCTTCAAAGCGATCTGGACGTTCTTGACGGTTGATCTGTGGGAGGGGATCGGCAAGTACATCGACATCGGAATCATGAATATCAGGGGGGCGTTCCTTGAGACCGTGAATGCCGTAATCAGCGGACTCTGGGGGATGGTTCAGCCGCTCTTCTCGAACGATACCTCTTCTCTTGAGTCGATATGGGGCGGTCTTGGGTCGGATATGCTGACCTTCATGTCGGTGCTGAAGGTTCCTGAATCACTCGGGATTTTGTCAGCGGCATGGGTGACTCGATTTATCATCCGTCTTGTCCTTCCGGGGATCGGCTGATGAGTATCAAGATTCACCACGGTGCGCCTGGAGCGTTCAAAACGTCCGGAGCCATTGCAGACGATCTGAAAGAACCGGTGTACGCGGGGCGGTTGGTAATTACCAATATACGCGGGCTCCATGAAGATAGGGTGCGGCAGGTCTTTTCCGATCAGTTCAAGACGTTGGTTCCAGAAGAGTGGCGTTTGATCTCTCTGGATTCGGATTCTGATGAAGATCGCAAACGGTTGGCAACCTTCTTCCACTGGGCTCCGGATGGGGCCTTCTTCATTGTCGATGAGGTCGGGGAGATCTGGGACCCGTCGATCACGCCGAAACAGCTTGAACAGTTCGACTATCCAGGAGGTGTCGAGCAGGCCGAGAAGGACAATCGTTTTCACCGTCTATCAACAGCCTTCAGGATGCATCGGCACAGACAGTGGGATTTTGTCTTTACGGCACAGGATATATCCCAGGTGCACAGGGTCGTCCGGGAGTGTTGCGAACTCGCGTTCTACCATAAGAATCTGGATAAGCTCGGCATGTCCGGATATGTGGAAGGCATGCACTCTGCGCGCACGTCCGGTCTCTCTCCATCGCACTATCAGTCCAAGAAGAGAAAGAGCGTCCCGAAATGGGCGTTTGATGTCTATCAAAGCACGATGACAGGGGAGGTAACGAATGCGGGATTCGGCACTTCTATTTTCAAACAGGCTGGTTTCCTCTTTCCTCTTCTGGTGCTTGTATTTGCAGGATACACGGTTGTTTCTTATCTGCTCGACGACTCTAAAGGGTCTGGTCTATTCGTCGAGAAATCTGTCAGTACGGTTCCTAAAGGTTACGGCAAAGATTCTGCTGCGGGTGCTGCTGTTGGTAGTGGCGATGCTGTTGGTGCGGCTGGTCATGCGGTTTCTTCTCGTCGGCCTGCTTCATTAACCGGCAAGCAGACCGGCAGTGTGGAACCGGAAGAGGAGAAGAAACCGAAAACGCCTCTGGATCATCCTCTGAGTGAATCGGAAGAGATCTATTGGATGCCCAGGTGGAGAGCACAGAATCATTACGAATACATCGTCAGGAAAGGGGTGTTGACGAACTATGCCGATGAAGGCGGGATTGTCTTCGTAACGGCAGAAGGTCGGGTCTCGTTACGGGAACGGGAGCTGATCAGGATCGGGGTGTTTATGGATCGTGTCGGGCCGTGCATCGTCAGGTTGCGGCATCGATCCGGGTGGAAGCGGTTGACCTTCTGCGAGCCGGAGCCGGAGCGGGAACCAGAGAAGAAGCAAAGGCCGCAGCTTGTCCAGGCAGGTTATCAGCAATCATCCCCCGTGAATCGTCCCTACGGAAACCACCAGGCGAAACCGTGGGGAAGGTCGGCGTCTCAATCGAACAGCAACGGCTACGGCATGAATGCCGGGTTCACACCGAACCAGGGGTTCAATCCGTCATTTCAGCACGGAGGCAACGCGTGGCCCCCACGCGGATCTCCGTGACCACCAACGCCGTTCGATACTCTCTACCCTTTCTGGGATTCCCTGAACCTGAGCTTTTTTTTGACGGTTAAAACCCCCACAAGGGGAGAGTTCCCCCTGGAAGGTAGGTTCCCTTTCCGGTCATCCCGTCACCGTCGCTCGATCATCAATCCAGGAGAATCTTTCGGGCGCTGTCCATCATCGGCGACGCAGTAGGAGTTTCGAGTGATCGGGTTTGGATGATGAGTTGTTTCGCATGCGAAGGTCTTGGTGGCATTGAGCCGCATGATTGACAGCGTTCGAAAGATTCGCACCCAAAGAAGAGCGACGGTGACGGGATGACCGGAAAGGGGGCCGGGTGAATATGCAAGAAAATCGATTCAACCAAGGAGTGTTTGTCATGACGGAACAAGAAGCCCAGATCAGGATTCACGATATCTGCATGGCTCTCTGGAGTGATTCAGGCCGTTGGGTCAAGAGTGTGACCCTCTCCCCGAATATGGTTGTTTCCCTCGAATATGAAGAGGGAGAAGAGGAAGCGGCGCCGCACAAGCCGGAGTCCCCGGAGGCCAAAGCGGCGCCGCTCCCCGCTCTCCAGACGTCCCTGTAACACGTCTATAGAACATATCGTCAGAGTGCCCGTTACTCCTCAATGCTCCTCATTAGCAGGAATGTCATTATGCACGTTTCCAAGAAATCCAAGCGCTATGATCTCTTCGCAACGATCCCCTTCGATGACGACGATACCGGCACATTCACTTCCCATGATGAGCTTCCGGAAGCTCCGGACGGCACCCTGTTTGAAACAGGATCGGAACTAATCGACCTTTCCAACGTGGTCATCTGTGGGGCCACCGTCGATACCGTCCGACAGATCTACTTCGGGCGAATCAAGCAGACACAACTGAAGAAGATTAAAGCGATTGCCGAAGGTGACGGTGACCGCATGATGGAAACCCCGTTCGGACAGGCGGTTGTCAAACGCATGGGGAGAGCGTCCGGGTATTCGTATTGCATCCAATCCAATGAAGCGGGCGTGATTCTATTTCTAAAGAGTTTCTACAAGCAGGAAAAGGATGAATGGAGCCATGTAAAGATTGAGCTTTCTCCTCATTTCATGCAGGGAAAGCGGGCCAAGGATGTACAAGGATGGATGCGGACTTACGCGTCATGGGTGCTTGAACCCGGCAACAAGCCGAAAGGGGTTACGGTGCATCTGGCGTGTGATATCCAGGGCTGGACCTATCAGGGAGATCTGAAACCACGCATGATCACCCATGCGCGGGCATGCAGTTCCTACGATGGCATCACGGCTATTGAGTTCAAAGGGCTCAAAGAGGTGGCCGTCACCTATGGCGATAACGAAGGCTATCTCTGGGGAAAATCAACAGCGCTTCAGCTTTCCATCTATCGGAAAGATATCGAGATTATCAAGCGCGATAAGGTGGATTACTTCCATGCTGTCTGGAAGGAACACTCCTACAACCGATTCGATCCCGAAAAGCCGGTGATACGCGTTGAAGGTCGTATTCCCCATAACATCATCCGGGAGATCGGCCAGGGCTGGGATATGGAGTTGGAATCCTTCGAACAGGTTGCTGATTATCTCTCCGATATCTGGCGCTATGTCATGATGCGTAACCGCATGATGCACAACGCAACCTACATCGATCCCTATTGGCAGATGATGATGGAGGATTGCATCTTCGCGTGTGCTCCAACCTACAAAACAGTGAAGCGTGTGAAGAAGAAGGATGTAGCCGCTGTGGGTCGAAATATCGTTAGCGTGGTAGGGAATGTGATCAGCCTTGCGGCCAGAAAGGATATGACGGCAGGGCAGGTCTATTTCATGCTGCGAGGTATGGCGTTGTGGGATGATATTGAACGCTATTATTGGGATCGTGGTAAAGGACAGAAAGAGATGGTCACCATGATCCAATACGGTTTGGTCCAACGCCGAAAGATCGGCAAAGCGGCGTAACCCATGGCGATCCGGAAGACATCATCGGGGTGGGTCGTCGATATCCAACCGGGTGGCCGGGGTCGTCGTCGCTATCGTAAGACCTTTGCCACAAAGGCCGATGCCAAGCGGTGGGAACTGCATATCTCTGAGAAGATCAGCCAGAAGCCGGAATGGAAGCCACAGCAGCGAGATACACGGCGTCTTCTGGATCTGGTTGAACTCTGGAATGATCGTCATGGGAAGCGCTTGCATTCTGATCAGTACAAACGTTTGAAGGCCGTGTCTGAAAGGCTTGGAAATCCTGTTGTCACTGCATTCCATGTTTCAAAGTTTGTCATGTATCGGGAATCACGTCTTAACGAAGGAATCACACCAGGAACATTGAATCGGGAGCATGCATATCTCCGGGGAATGTTCCATGAGCTGGGGCGTCTGGGTGTGTGGGGAGGAGGAAATCCCCTCCAGGGGCTCCGTCAACTGAAGATCCCGGAACGTGAACTCTCATTCCTGACTCTGGAAGAGATAGAACGCCTATTGGATGCAGCTGCGAAGAGTCGGAGTCAAAATGTTCGACTTGTGATTGAGGTGTGTCTCTCCACAGGGGCTCGATGGTCGGAAGCCGAATCGCTCTGTCTGGAACAGGTGCATGATGGACGTGTCGACTTCGTTGGAGATCGCACGAAAAGTGGTAAGAATCGCTCTGTTCCGGTCTCATTAGAGTTGGTTGAAAAACTGCGGTCTCGTCGATCTGAAAGAGGTCGAATTTTCCAAGGGTGCTATGGTGCGTTCCGAAGGTGCGTCAAACGGGCTGAACTCGATCTTCCACGAGGGCAACTCTCCCATGTTCTGCGTCACACCTTCGCTTCACACTTCATGATGAACGGTGGAAATATCATCACGCTGCAACGAATTTTAGGGCATCAAAGTTTAACCATGACGATGCGATATGCGCATCTCTCACCGGATCATCTGAAAGAGGCTGTGAAGCTCAATCCTCTATCGGCGTTGACACTTGGTTGACACTTTCGGAAAAATGGCGCAAAGAAAAGGGGCTTGAAGTCTCTTAACTGTTTGAAATATATGGCGTCCCCGAGAGGATTCGAACCTCCGACCTACGGATTAGGAATCCGTTGCTCTATCCGACTGAGCTACGGGGACGTGGTGGGCGACGTGTGGTGACCCGGATGGCCGATCAGTGGCGACCCGGATGGCGATCGTCAGCGCTGTTCAAAGAGTTTCCATAGATCCATGGCGCCGATCAAGGATCCTTTGTAAACATGGAAGCTGTCACACCCCAGGATCTGGCTGCGGGCGAGGGCGTGGGGGTCGTCTCCCGGTCTCGGCAGGCCGACGCTGTTGGCGAAGGTGGCCCGATATCCGGCGCGTTTGCCGAGCTTCAGGATCGTGGGCGGAATGCGTCCCGGAGCGTTGTACGGGTAGGAGAGGAGTTCGCAGCGTTCGCCGGTGTTCTCTTCGATCTGGCGGCGGAACCGGCGCATGGTCTGGAAGAGCGCTTCCTGCCCCTCTTTCGAGCGCTGTTTCAGCACCGGGGCTTGGGCGGCGATGGTCCAACCGGCGGCGTGGAGCTCGCGGATCTGGGGCCAGGACATATGGGTGCTATCGCGTCGGTGCCACTTTCCGGTGTCGGAGTGTTGCGCCCGGTCGGCCAGATCGGCCAGATCAGGGCGGATGAACACCGCGCCGGGCAGGTGTTGATCCGACAAAACCGGCGCCGCATGCTCGTAGATATCGACCCCGCCATGATCAAAGGTGACCGAAACGGAACCCGCCGCCGGGATCGGCCCGCCGGTCACCCAACTGACGATCTCCATGATCGGAACCGGCAGCCGGGTTTCGATGATCTTCTCCATGTGACGAAGAAAGGGTTTGGGCTGCACCGACCACGGATCGGCTGAAGAGGGGCGGACACCGTGGTAGTTGAGGATGCGGGGCGCCATCGGGTTGGAGCGCGGTAGCACTCTGCCGAGGATGCAGGTCGTCTCTCTGAGGATTTTTTTGGGTATCATTCCGACGTTCATCCGTGACAACTCCAGACTCTCTCCGTCCTACGGCTTGACGGCGAAGGCGGTGCATGCGGGTTCACTGTGATCGATCTCCTTACCCTTGGCAAAGAACGTCTTGACCACATCCGCAGACGGTTTGTGCTGGACGGTGAAGTCGCGATCCCACCAGCGGCGGTTGCCGTGGTGTCTGGAGAAGGCGATGGCGTCTCGAAGCACGATGCCGTCGAGCCAGGAGCGGCGCATCTCCCCCAGCCAGATGTAGAGTGACGCTTGCAGCAGTGTGGTCTGATCGTCGTTGCTGATCTCCGGGTTGATCAGAGCGCTGCCCAGCGTGTCCCAGAACTTCCCTTTGATGCTGCGGGCACCCATCTCGAAGATGATCACCGGCTTGCCGCTCTTCTTGGCCAGAGCGCGCAGCGGCGCGACGCTGTTGTTGCCGTCGTCGTTGCGGTAGAAGGCGCGCTTCAGTTGGCTGAGAGTCGGGCTGCTCTTGCGCGTCAGGGCGGGATAGACCGCCACACCCACCTCGTCCAGGTTATCCCAGAAGGAGACGAAGGCGGCTTCGTTGGCGGTGATCGATTCCGGCTGCTGCGTCGATGTGTTGGCCGTGTAGCTGAGATGACCCGAAAAGACACCACGCACCTTATGAATCAGCCGCTGCCAGTGGGCGCGATTGTCGGCCCCCGTGATCTGGCCGCCAAAGCGGTTGCCGATGAGCAGCCGGCTGACGCCGTTCTGTTCGGCGATCTCACCGAATAGTCGCATGTGTTCGGCGTAGTTCTGGAAGAACTTGCTCCAGTTCTGCGGCGTGAAGGCGTGGTCGGCGAGGGTTCCGGCACGACCGGCAAGGCGAAGCTGGGGACTGAGCGTTACCGAAAGGCCCAGTTTGCGCGCCTCGGCGATGACGTAACCCAGGGTCTCTTCCGGATAGAGCAGCTCGGTGGTGTTGCTGAAGTGCAGACCGTCGGCGGAGAGGGTCGACTCGGTGGTGATCACCACGTCGTTGACGCCGAGACAGTGCATCCACTTCAGTGTGGTGATGGTCTGGGCTCTGC
>JADGBX010000112.1 GCA_015231265.1 Magnetococcales bacterium
CACAACGCAGCATGGTACGTTTTCAGGCCAAACCCGAAGGGCTGGCTGTACGTCAGCGCGGTTTTGGGCTCATTGAAGACACACCCTAATGAAGAAAAACCGCCCTACCCCTTCGACAAAACGATCGGAGAACGGTAAAACTGTAGGTGAAGAGAGCAGTGTCGCGGCTTCAAGCAGTTTCACCACATCTTCAGCGTTTTGAAACCGTTTCTCACCCCTTTTCCGGAGCCGCCAGGCATGGACATTCACTACAACTACCAATCATTCGACATTCCGGAGCTATACTGCGGATACGATGATGTTCCCAGCCTGACTCTCAACATCCATCTGCACGCTTGGGTGTTCCCGGACCAATCTGGTCCAGGAGAGGCGACATTCCGTGTAGAGATCCGCGAAGGAGACCCGGCGTCCAAAGAGAATAAGGAACGCCCGGCGATTGGAATCGCCTTTGTCAAGATGACTCCGACGGAGATGATCGAGTGCAAAGCCTACTCACCTCTGGCTCAGGCGGTGATGGATGGCGTACTCACCCACGAAAAGATTCAGTCGTTCTTCGTCGAATCCGCTGCAAGGGCGCTCAATGTGCCGATTCCGGACTCTCGCATTCGTCAGCGCAAGACCATCGACAAAGCTTTTTTTAACCCCAAGTTGCGGATGTAATGGACCACGAACCGTGCTAATCTGTCCCCAGAGTGCCTCCGTTGAGACGATTGGTACGAAACACGACATCATTATGGTCCATGACTTCCGCCCGGCTAGCACGACACTGAGGTGTTTTCCGCCGGAATCACTGGAAATAGTACGATGAGTCACGAACCGAATCACGATACCGAGACACTCACACGAACCAAGACTTCCATTCGTGAACCCTCCATGTTCAAGGTGTTGCTTCTTAATGATGACTTCACCCCCATGGATTTTGTGGTCGATCTGCTGGTGCGTTTTTTTCAAAAAAGCGCTGATGATGCCACACGGATCATGCTCAATGTCCACCACAACGGGGTGGGCATCTGTGGCGTTTTCCCCCGAGAGATTGCCGAAACCAAGGTGATGCAGGTTAACCAGCATGCACGTAAGAACAACCACCCGTTGAAGTGTAAAATGGAAAAGTCCTGACCATGACGCAGTTCCTGAAGAGACTCGGTGACGCTTCCCGGTTGTATTCACGGATTAAGCGATCCGATCACGTGACAGTATGTGTCCCGTGGTTTTCAGGATCCGACCGGAATGCTCTTGCCGTACATTGCAAGGGTCTTCCAACACACAGTACCGGATTCATCCAATGATCAGTAAAAACCTGGAAATCTCCCTCAACCAGGCCCTTCGGACAGCTCAGGAGTGGCGCCATCAATATGCAACGGTGGAACATCTGTTGCTGGCCCTGCTGGACAATCCCGAAGTCTCAACCATTCTATTGGGGTGTGGTGCGGATTTGAGCGGCATGTCCCGGGATCTTCGCGATCATCTGGACAACAACGTTCCGGTCTTTGCAGAAGATCGTGAAGGGGTTGAGATCACTCCGACTCTGGCGTTCCAACGCGTGATCCAACGTGCTGTCTATCAAGTTCAATCCGCAGGAAAAAGCATGGTGACCGGGCCCTACGTCCTGGTGGCGATGTTTGGGGAAAAAGACTCTCACGCCTCGTTCTATCTGCAAAAACAGAATATCTCCCGCCTTGATATTCAGACGGCCATCTCCCACGGCGATGGCGATGAGGTTGTTTTCGATTCCGATGAAGATACAGAGTCCGCAGAGGGAGAGGCGGGAACGGGGCGTCAGGACGCTCCGGGTCACAACCCCATGCAGCGACCAAAGCGGGTCAATCCGCTCAAAGCGTATACCGTCAACCTGAATAAAAAAGCGGAAAAGGGCAAGATCGATCCGTTGATCGGTCGGGAGAAGGAGATTCAGCGCACCCTTCAGATCCTCTGCCGACGCCGGAAGAACAATCCGATCTTCGTCGGTGAAGCGGGGGTGGGCAAGACCCATCTGGCCGAGGGTCTGGCACTGAAACTCTATCAGGAAGAGGTGCCGGAGCTGTTGGCAGACAGTGTGATCTTCTCACTGGATATGGGTTCACTGCTGGCTGGAACCAAGTTCCGTGGCGACTTCGAGAGCCGCCTCAAGGGCGTGATTCGAGCCCTGAAGAAGAAACCCGGCGCCGTGCTCTTTATCGATGAAATCCATACGGTGATCGGAGCCGGTTCCACCAGTGGCAGCACCATGGATGCCTCCAACCTGCTCAAACCTCTTCTTGCTTCCGGTGAGATCCGTTGTATCGGCTCCACCACATTTGAAGAGTACAGAGGCATCTTCGAGAAGGATCGTGCTCTGGCGCGCCGCTTCCAGAAGATTGATGTTCCGGAACCCACCATGGAGGAGACGGTTCGCATCCTCAAAGGGCTGAAAGGCCACTATGAGGAGCACCACGGCATCCGTTATACAGCCCCTGCTCTGCAATCAGCGGCTGAACTCTCAGGACGGCATATCTCCGATCGCAAACACCCTGACTCCGCCATTGATGTTATCGATGAAGCAGGCTCTGCCATGCGCCTGCTACCCCCCTCCCGGCAGAGAAAATCCATCGGCGTCAAAGAGGTCGAAGATGTTGTGGCACGCATGGCGCGCATTCCTCCCAGAACCGTGACCCGCGACGACCGGGAGATTCTGCGTACCTTGGGTTCCAACATTAAGCTCTCCCTCTACGGTCAGGACAAAGCTGTTGAACAGGTGGTTGAGGCGATCAAACTCTCCCGCTCCGGACTGGGAAATCCTGAGAAACCGGTGGGCTCCTTTCTCTTTGCCGGTCCTACAGGTGTGGGCAAGACTGAATTGGCCCGTCTGCTTGGACTCGAGATGGGCGTGGAGCTGATCCGCTTCGATATGTCCGAATACATGGAGCGGCACACCGTCTCCCGCCTGATCGGTGCCCCTCCAGGATACGTGGGGTTTGATCAGGGTGGACTGCTCACCGATGCAGTGCATAAGTCGCCCCATGCGGTTCTGTTGCTGGATGAGATTGAGAAGGCCCACCCGGATGTGTTCAACCTGCTGTTGCAGGTGATGGACCACGGCACGCTCACGGACAACAATGGCCGTTCGACCGACTTCCACAACGTCGCTCTGATCATGACCACCAATGCCGGGGCTCAGGATCTTGATCGTCCTTCCGTTGGTTTTGTCACCCAGTCCCATGCAGGTGACGACATGAAAGAGATCAAACGGATCTTTACGCCGGAATTCCGCAACCGTCTGGATGCCATCGTCTCCTTCGGACCATTGAATACGGCAGCGATTTCCCGGGTGGTGGATAAGTTCATTCTCCGCCTGGAGTCGGACTTGGATCAGAAGAAGGTCTCTCTGGATGTGACCGAAACAGCGCGTGACTGGCTAGCAGAGAATGGCTACGATCCCAAGTTCGGCGCACGCCCCATGGAGCGGCTGATCAAGAAGGAGATTCGGCGCAAACTGGCCGATGAGCTACTCTTTGGCAGCTTGGCCCAGGGAGGGTCTGTGGTCGTGGATGAGTCGGATGGATCTCTGGAACTTGAGTGTTTGGAGCGGGGTGAGAGTTAAGCTGGCGCCAGCCTCAACTCACGATTTCTTGCGCTTTTTTTTACCATTGATTGTGATGTCACCGATGGAGATCTCGCTGTCTCCATCACTCACCACGGTCACTGTGGTATCACCCTGCCGGAATGTGACCGTCGATTTCCCTCTCTTAGCACCCCCTTTTCCCGGTTTCCCGGGAACTGCGCCCACTGCGGATGCCCGTGCCTCTGCACGTCCACCTCCACTGCTTGACGCACTGGCCTTCGCTTCTGCCATCATCGCCTTGATTCTTGCTTTTGCTGAGACTCTCTTTTTGTTTCCCATAGTGGACTGATCATACACGATCTTGACTCGAAACGGGAAACTAACGACACACGATGCATTGAGAACCAACAGGTGGTTTTCCGTCAATCAGCCGCCTGAAGTGTTCAGTGTTCCAGTCAGGGAGAAGGTGATGGCATTGGTGCCGTCACTGATGGTGCAGGTATTCAGCGTTTCCCCTGCTTCTATTGCCGTCGTATTGAGTGTGTAGATTGATGTGTCGATTCCACTTGCAAGCAGAGAGGCTCCATCATCACAGGAGTTCACTGTAATGCACTCATTACTCGCGGAGTTAATGGAGCAGACAGCATAGTTGTTACCACTGGCTGATTGTATTCCACCAGCGATCCCTTGTGTCGCTGAAAGCTGGGCATTCCCGGTTAGATCCGTAAATTGAGGAATGGCTACCGCTGCAAGAATACCCAGAATCACGATCGTCAAGATCAGTTCGATCAGAGTGAACCCGGTTTCATATGAATTCCGCGAAGTGTACGAGATCGTTTTCAGCATCGATCATTCTCCCTGCACTCACAGTGAAAAACGGTGTGATACTCTGAAGTAACAAGACATCAGAGCACTCTGCGCTCCATTATATATGATTTCCCTGGTATCCGGGGATACACAAACAAAAACGCCTGGACCGAAATCCAGGCGCATTGTCTATACAGAACTCATTCAGAAGAGCTCAGGCAATCAGAGTGCCATCAGCTTCCCGTATTGAGAGTACCTGTCAATGAGTAATTGATCGTGTTGGTGCCGTCATCAATGGTGCAGGTAACGGTTGCGCCATTTGCAATTGTCGTCGTACTGAGAGTGTATGTCGTTGTATCGATGCCACCAGCAAGCAGATCATCGCCATCATCACAGGAGTTCACTGTGACACAGCTTGCGGCGGTGGAATCAACAGCACAAGCGGCAACATTCGTACCGCCGGCAGAGGTCATACCACCGGCGATCCCTTGGGTGGCAGCAAGTTGGGCACCACCGCTCAGGTCGGTAAACTGGGGCACGGCAACTGCTGCCAGAATACCGAGAATCACGATCACCATGATCAACTCAATCAGAGTAAAGCCGGCATCAGAAGCGTGCCGATGGGCAAGAGGAGTTTTCATCGTTCAGTCTCCGTGTGCTTTGGGCCGCAGCCCGTTGCAGTGAATGGAAATTTCAGGATGAACGAACCGCCGCAGCGATTGTGTGTTCACACCATGAAGTTTCCGATTGTTACTTAACATGAAGTAACAATCAAAAAAAACACAAGATCAGAATATTTCATTCTGCCAAAAATCGATGAATCGGTACAGAATAAAAAGAGTAGAGATCACCAGAATCACACCGATGAAACGAGGATGTTGGCTTACCGACCTGATCAGCTGGCGACGACCAGCGAGCAGACGTGAAACAAAACTCTGTGAATCAACAGGTTGATGTGCCCAGTTCTCAACCGGCTTCAGCATGCTTGGACGGATGAAAACAACAATCCCGGCAATCATGGTCAAACCGGTTGCAAGCAGAAGAACGGCAAGCAACCCCCCGACCCCTCTCCAAGCCATCCCCTGCTCTTCAAGAAATGTAACCGCTTGTACCATCCTCTGCAGATGGTCGAAGAGCCCAACCAGGGCAATCAGAGAACCTAGGACGATCACAAACCCGAAAACACGGTGGTTTCGGTAGAAGAGTCGCTCCAGATGCAGAGGTCTGAACAAGAGCTGTTCCAACACCTCACGTGCCGGACGTTTGAGTGAGTCACTACCGGTTCCGGAAACAAGCAACCTGAGACCAATGACCAGACCGAAAAAACAGCCGATGGTCAACAGTATGACAATCAGATGCATGGAGGTTGATGAATCCATTCGCCCTCTCACTTCCAACCGATTTCACCACCTGCTTCATGAAACCGATCCCCTCTTGAAGATGATGACAGATCCCGTGACTGCTCATTCGTTATTATTTCATCGCAGCCTTACCCAGCGACCACATGGGCATGAAGATACCAAGTGCAAGCACGAGGACCATGCCTCCGATCACAGTCAACAGGATTGGCTCGATGGCGGAACTGAGACCTTTGACATCATATTCCACTTCACGTTCATAGAACTCCGCCACCTCCTGCATCATCTCATCCATGCCGCCTGTCTCTTCACCCACCGACATCATCTGCAACACAAGAGGTGTGAACATGCCACTGGCATACGCTGACTGTGTTAGACTTTCGCCACGTTCGATACCATCACGCATCGCATTGATCTTCTTCTCCATAAAGGCGTTGTCCACCGCTTCCGCCACTGCGGAAAGGGTCTGAATCACAGGGAGCCCCGCGCGAGACCCCATGGAGAATGCCCGGGCATAACGCGCAAGAGATGCACGATTGATAATGTTACCGACAATGGGGAAATTCAGACGCTTCTCATCCCACCATATTCGTCCCGATTTGCTGTTGATATATTTCTTGAAACTATAGACCGCGAAGAAGACGACCAGAATAATGTACCCGATATACTTCTGCGTGAAGTCCGATGTGGACAAGAGGACCTTGGTCATCATTGGTAGATCGGAGCCGAACTGGGCGAACATGCTTTTAAACGACGGGATCACATAGATATTGACGATCACCATGGCAATGGATATCGCGATGATCACAAATGTGGGATAGCGCAGAGCACTCTTGATCTGCTTCCGGGTCTCCTTGTCCACCTCCATGTACATGTAGAGCTGCTTGAAAGACTCGTCCATGCGGCCGGTCTCTTCACCCATGCGGATGATGCGGAGATAGAGTTGATTAAATATCTTCGAATGCTCACCCATGGCTGCAGAGAGATCCCGCCCTGATTGCAGATCCTCAATGATCTGAGCCATCGCTTCACACAGTTTCTTATTGGGCGTGCTCTCCGAGAGTCCCTGAAATGCTCGAACGAGCGAAACCCCCGATTTGGTAAGGGTGTACATCTGACGGGTAAACAAGATGAGATCATCATCTTTGGGCCAGTCGGGAATCAGCTCAATGTCCAGGGGACTGCCCGAACTCTTCTGACCACCTGCGGAAAGTTGCACATCCGTGGGGGTTACACCCATATTGAGCAACTGGTCAACAACGGCATCGGCATTGGCGGACTTCAGCTCACCTGAAACTGTCGCCCCCTTCTCATCAATGGCTGTATAGCGGTAGTTTGGCACGAATGACGAGACTCCAAAAATCAAATGGCCCATACAACAGAGCGTGGTCACTCACGACATCACAGTGAGCATCACTTCCGTGGTTGCAGCTTCAACGTTGCAACTTTCGGACGCTTGCCGTCAACCGTTGGTGAACGCATACCGGTAGGACGGCCGGATGGAGTCGCTTTCACAACAGTGACCGGTTTAATGACTGCCGGTGTTCCAGGGGATCTCTCGGCTGTTGCTGCCACTGGTGAGACAGTCGCACGGACGGCAGCAGGTGCTTTACCGACAGAGGGCGCAACCACCTTGACGGCTGCAGCTTTGGGTGGTCTGGAAGCCGACTCTTTCTCGTCACCTTCTGTCGTGTCCGAGTGGTCCACTTCCGTTTCAATCTCCTCAACACCCTCGTCTTCAACCGTATCCGTGGTGAGACGCATCACCTCTTCAAGACTGGTCACCCCCTCAAGGGCGTAATCCATCGCTGCCAGATGCAGAGGACGATAACCCGGTTGGATTTTGGCGAGCTCCGTAAAACGGGAGGTATTCCCATCACCCAACGCCATTGTGATGGCCCCCTTCATCTCCAGAAGCTCCACAACGGCGACTCGGCCCTTGTAACCGGTATTGTTACACACCTGACATCCCGGCCCCTTATAGAGCTTGGCACCCTCGGCACGGTCACCGATCATCCCCCGCATAAGGGCACGCTCATGTTCGTCCGGATCGTAAGGCTCTTTGCAGTCGTTGCAGATTCTTCGAATCAATCGCTGGGCGGAGATTCCCAACAAGGCCGAGGCCACCGCGTAGCTCTCAACACCCATCTCCACCAGTCGAATCGCCGTGCTCACTGCATCGTTGGTATGCAGGGTCGAGAGCACCAAATGGCCGGTCAAGGCGGCACGAACCGCAATCTCGGACGTCTCCTGGTCACGCATCTCACCCACAAGGACCACATCGGGGTCCTGACGCAGGATGGTGCGCAGAACACTGGCAAAGGTGAGACCGATATCCGAACGCACATGACACTGATTGATACGGGGCAGACGATACTCTACCGGATCTTCCACCGTGATGATCTTCTTACCAGGCTCATTGAGCGCATTGAGTGCTCCATAGAGCGTCGTCGTTTTACCACTCCCCGTGGGGCCGGTCACCAGGAGCAAGCCGTGTGGACGAGTAATCAGGTAGTTGAACCGTTTCAGAAGATCGGCTTTCATCCCGACGAAATCGAGGTTCAACTTGTCTGCCGATTGATCCAAAAGACGCAACACTACCGATTCACCATCCTGGATCGGCAGTGTCGACATTCGCACGTCAACAGCCTGATCTTTCACCGACATTTTAAACCGGCCATCCTGTGGCAGACGTTTCTCGGCAATCTCCAGTCCAGCCATCAACTTGAGCTTGGAGACCAGAGCCGGAGCGATCTGCTTCTCCTTCACGATCTGTTCATGCAACACCCCGTCGATACGCTGCCGAATACGCAGTACCTGCTCGTCGGGTTCAATGTGGATATCCGAGGCATCCATGGAGACTGCATCCTCAAAGAGGGATTGCAGAATCTTCACCACCGGTGCATCCACGACCATCTCGGATTGCACGATCTGATCAAGACTGAATTGGGACTTGGAGACCTCTTCACTGAGCGCTTCGGCCTGTTCAGCAATCTCATCGGTACGCCTATAGACCAGATCAAGCGTCCGCAACAACTCTGTCTCGCTGATCATACCGACTTTGGGGGGCCGACCGAGAATTCTACTCAGCTCATCGAAGACAAACACATCGGTAGGATCAGCCATCCCCACCAGAATGCCCTCCTCGCCTTCCATCAGTGCAATGGAGCGGAAGCGTCTGGCAGAAGTCTCGGGGATTTTCTGAATGATATCCGGACGAAAATCAAAAGTCTTCAGATCGATAAACGGCAGGTCAAGCTGCTTGGCAAGAAACTCCAGAAACCTCTGTTCACCGATGAACCCCAACTGCTGCAGCGTAAGACCGAGCTTCTTACCGGTGCGTTTCTGCTCCTGGAGGGCTCGCATGAGTTGATCGTGGGTGATCAACCCGTTGTCCACAAGCTGGTCGCCGATGCGAACTTTTCGGCGCTGTTTGGTCAGGAAACGCTGCAATTCGATTTCGGTGACATGACCGAGATCGATCAGCGCTTCACCCAGCTTGAGACCAGATTGGTTCTGGTGGCGCAGGGACTCCTTCAGTTGGTCTTCCGTGATAATACCGTTTTCGACCAGAAGATCACCGAGGCGCGCCTTTTTTCGCCTGAGTTGCTGCATGGCTGCTCCAGAGAGACCCGTGGCTGCGGAAAGGCAACCACGGTGCGTCTACTACCATTCGACTTGGGCGTGTCCTCAATTAGCCCAAAACCGCGCTGGCGTGCCGCCAGCCCTTCGGGTTTGGCCTGAAAACGCA
>JADGBX010000113.1 GCA_015231265.1 Magnetococcales bacterium
CCGACGACTAAAACCTGCTTCTCCCCCAAGGAGCTGACGGACTTTTCCGAAGGGGATGCCTGGTCCTGTTTTGGAGCCGGTTTCGAGATGGCGGCGTCCCACCAGCGCACACCCACCATCAACCATGGCCGCATGAAACTGCTAGACGAGGTGACGCAGTTCGATCCCGACGGTGGTCCCTGGGGAAGAGGCTATCTCAGGGCGGAGTCGCATGTTCCGGTGGATGCCTGGTTCTACCAGGGGCATTTCAAGAATGACCCCTGCATGCCCGGTACTCTGATGGCCGATGCCGCCATCCAGGCGTTGTCGGTTCACATGGCGGCGCTGGGATTCACGATCCATCGTGACGGTTGGCGTTTCGAACCGGTCCAGGGGGAACCGTTCACCTTCATCTGCCGGGGACAGGTGATCCCCGATGCCCCCCATCGGCTCATCTATGAGGTGTTCGTTGAGGAGATCATCGACGGTCCTGAGCCGGTGGTCATTGCCGCTCTGCTCTGTACGTCGGACACGCTCAAGGTGTTCCTGTGTCGCCGATTCGGATTGAAACTGGTGCCCGACTGGCCGTTGACCACTCGGCAGGCGCTGTTGGATCCCTCTGAAGCGCCCCGCCGGGTCGGGCCGAATGGAAGCGTTCGGGGCGACTATGCCGCGCTCATGGCCATCGCCTGGGGCAGACCGTCCATCGCCTTCGGCGAGATCTATCCGGAGTTCGACGGTCCCCGCGCCATGGCCCGCCTGCCGGGGCCGCCCTACTACTTTATGAGTCGGGTGGTGGAGGTGGATTGTCCGGCGGGGCGCCCCACCCGAGGGGGTGGATTGACGGCGCTCTATGAGATCCCAGAAAAGGCGTGGTATTTCGAGCAGAACAGCCATCCGGTCATGCCCTATGCGGTTCTACTGGAGGCGATGTTGCAGCCGTGTGGCTGGCTGGCGCTCTACATGGGGCTGGCCCGACATGACACCATCGATTTCCGCTTCCGTAATCTGGACGGCAAAGGGTGTCGACTTCAACGGGAGCTGACCCCGGGGTGTGGAACGCTGCAGACCCGAATTACCCTCAGCCGCTACTCTCTGGCAGGGGAGACGGTACTGGTCTTCTTTGATGTGGAGACGACTCTCGATGGACGGGAGCCGGTGATGGCGTTCGAGACCGCATTCGGGTTCTTCTCGCCGCAACAACTGGCCCAGCAGGCGGGTCTGCCCACCACCGAAGCCGACCGCGCCCGCATCACCCAACCCGCCACAGCTTCCATCGATCTGACCACGGAGGAGCATGGATTGCTCCACGGCCTCAATATTGCCGTTGGTGATCTGCGCATGCTGGATGCCATCACCCACTTCGAACCCGATGGCGGACGCGCGGGTCTGGGACGGATCCAGGGGTATCAGAGCATTCAACCCGACGCGTGGTATTTCAAAGCCCACTTCTATCGGGATCCGGTGCAGCCCGGTTCCCTGGGGTTGGAGGCGCTGTTGCAGGTGTTGCAGTGTGCCATGGGTCTGAAAGGGCTGCATTCGGGTATCAGGATTCCCAGATTTCGGCCACTCGCCCTGGAACGCCCCTTCGACTGGAGTTACCGGGGTCAGGCCCTGCCCACCAACCGCGAGGTGGTTACGGAACTGGAACTCACCGCCATCGAACAGCGGGACGATGGTTCCGTGTTGGCCGTGGCGTCGGGAAGTCTCTGGGTGGATGGGCTCCGCGTCTACGAAGTAACGGATTTGGCCATGGAGGTGGTAGCCGTGGACCCGGCTGATGGGGCAGGGGAGTGTGGCCCCGACTCTCTCCATATAGCCACCGTCCCGGTCACGACCCGCTTTCCCCTCTCTCTCACCAGCGACCCTTGGCTCAAGGATCACAGCCCAACCTATGCGGTTCCCGCCGTGCCGATGATGGTGTTGGTGGACAGAATGGCCCAGGGGGCACGGGCTGCGCTGCCGGATGTCTATTCCAATTATCGGGTGGTCGGGCTTGAAGAGGTCGGGGTTCATCGTTGGACACCGGTTCTTCCCAGCGAGTTGGTGGAGCTGGAGGTGCAGGCCGAACCGGTGGAAGTCCCTGACGGCATCGCAATAGAGACCAAACTCATCGATTGTCGTACCAATGCTTCGGTTGCCCGGGGACGGGTAGTGTTCGGGTCCGACTATCCCCAGCCGCCGGAGCCTCTGCCCCGTCTCGATGCCGAACCGGTGCCCTATGACCCCTATCGCTCCCGGGCGCTGTTCCATGGTCCTGCTTTCGAAGTGCTGTCGGATTTGAGATTCAGTGATAACGGGGCTGATTTCGTGCTGGATGCCGACAGACGGACCGGTGTATGGGGTCCGTTGAGGCCGCTTCTTCTGGATGGCGTTCTTCAGGGATTTCCCAGGGATCGTACCCACATCTGGTTCCCGGAAGTGCCGGAGGGGATGGTCTCCTACCCCCACGCCATCGAGCGCATCACCTTCTACCGGCCGCCTCCGGATCGAGGTACGCTGCACGGTTTGATTCGAACCGTCGGCCAACGTGATCGTCAGCTTGACTTCATCGGACGCTGGCAGGATGAGACCGGTGTTCTGATGGAAATGATCTGCACGGACATCATGTTCTCCCAGGGTTTTATCGCCGGATCGACCTCGGAAGAGCGGGCGGCTTTCCTGGAGCACAGACAACCGGTTGCCCACATCCGTCTCTCGCAACCGGTGGCGGATGAAACCCATCTCGACGCTGGTGAGGTGGTTGCCAATAACTGGCTGCCCGGCACTCTGGAGACGGTCTTCGGCGTCTCGGGGTCGGTTCCGGAGATGACCCGAGCCATCGCCATCAAGGAGCATGTGGCAACAGCGCTGGAGATTCACCCCTCTGCGGTGAATGTCACAGTGGGTGGAGAACCGAGCGTTCCCCATCTGCCGCTGAACCGTTTTGCCGTCCACGTCGAGACAGAAGGGCGCACGGTACGGGTCTCCGATCTCTCTGAATCTGATGAACAGGGTACCCTGGATCTGACACGGATTCGCACCGCATGGCGGCAGCGTCTTGGTTTGGATCCGATCAACGGCGGCTGGCCGGGAGAGACGCTCTTTCTGGGCATGATGCGTTACTTCATCGGTCGTGTGGTGGTGGAGGATCCCAAGGCACTGCAGGCGGTGCATGGTCGTCCGGTGCTCTTTCTGGCCAACCATCAGGTGGGGGTGGAGTCCCCCCTCTTTACACTGATTGCATCGGTTCTGCACGGAACCGGTGTCGTCACGTTGGCCAAAGCCGAACACCGGACCAGTTGGTTGGGACGACTCGCCGAACTGTGCCGGGATTACCCGGGCATCGATCTTCCTTCCATGATGCTCTTTTTTGATCGGAAGGATCAGGGCACGCTCCTGGAGCATCTGAAACGAACGGCGGAACAGATACGCCGGGAGAACATCTCCCTCATGGTCCATGCCGAGGGCACCCGGTCGATCCGGTGTCGTCAACCGGTGCGTCGATTGAGCGGAGTGTTCCTCGATCTGGCCCAGGCAGCAGATCTGCCCATCGTTCCGGTCCGTTTTGTCGGGGGGTTGCCGGTGGAGCCGGACGGAGAGCGGTTGGAGTTTCCCGTGGGGCTGGGTAGGCAGGATATCCTGGTGGGAAAACCGTTGATGCCTGAAACCTATGGCACACTCCCTCTGGTGGAGCGTAAGGCGTACATTCTGGACGCTCTCAACGGTGTGGGGTCCGATCTTTCTGATGAGATTCCCTCTGCTGCCAATCCGGAATTGCAGAAGAAGGTGACGCGGTGGGTTCATCACCATGGGCTCGATCCGACCCGGGCCACGGTGTTGCAGGCGATGGTGGAGGATTCTGAGAGGGATGAGAATACCGCAGCTCTGGTCCGTGCTCTGGACGACTCGGAAGATCTGCCCGGTCATGGACCGGAGCAGGCATGGTTGTCCCGTCTGTTGCGCTGGTTTATCCACACAGGTTGATCACTGACGAGGGGGTGGGGGAAACAGCATGGAATTTGTTTGGATTATCGTCTCGGTAATGATCGTCGGTGCGCTCACCATGTGGTTGGAGCGTCTGAAGCTGTTCGGAAATACGGTAGCCTGGCTGGTGCTCCCCATCGTGGTGGCCTGTCTCTGGGCGATTTCGGACAGTGCTCTGGTCAACATGTTCAGTTATATCAAGTTCGTCTCGGTTATTGCTGCCTGTTTAATGGTTGCGGCCATGCGTTTCAAGGGGTGGTGTGATCACCACTGGGCGCGTGTGATCATGTACCTGATCCTGTTCATCAACATCTGTGAAGGGGTGGGTTTCGAAATACTGGATATCACGACAGGTGGACCGGAGCGACACTATGGTGGGTTCATATTCAACGCCATGGCCGGCATTTTGATTCTGTTGACCCAAGCCTATCCTCGTTTGATGCAGATCGATAGCAGTCACCCGAATCGACCCCTCATGTATGATCTCGGCCTGCCATGGATCCTCGCCTATATGTTGTGGAATATCACCTTCATCTACGGTTGCAATGCTCCCGGTGAACCGGCCGGTCAATGGGCCGCAACGGGAATCGCACATCTTGCGACCCCTTTTCTTCTGATGATGTGGCGTAAGCGGATTGATTTGTGGTTTCATGCCCGGGTTATCAGCCTGACGATCTACGTGGTTTACATCATCTCATTCCCTCGTGAGCCCTGGCTGCCGCTGACCGAGGAGTGGATGGTTCGTGAGGTGGCGGATGGTATGGGCATTGCGGCTTTTGTGCTGGCGTTGGTGATGTCGATCCTGATCGTGCGTGGACGTGCCGCAGGGGAGCCGCCACGCAACCTGCTTGAAAGTGCATGGGTCAAGGTGGGTGGCAGATAAGCCCCGACAAGGAGGCGCGTCTTATGATGGATGCCACGAAAAAGATCGCTTTTTTGCAGCAGCAACCGTTTCACGATGATCTGATCCCGGAACTTCTGGAAGAGATGGCCGAGACGCTCTCATGGCGGATTGTTCTTGCCGGAGAACAGGTGATTCAGGAGGGGGAGCGGAGTGATCTCTTCTTCTGGGTTCACACCGGACGTTTCGTCGTGACGCGGGATGATCGTGTGGTGGGCTGGGTGGATGCCGGGGATATGGTGGGTGAGATCGGCTTGTTGGGGCAGCAGACCCCGGCAGCAACCCTGACGGCGGTACAAGATGCCCTGTTGCTGGTCTCTCATCAAGAGGCGATTCAGGCGTTGATGGAGCGCTCCTCGGCGTTTGCCCTGACACTGGCCAAACAGGCGGTGCAACGCCTCACCAGCCGGCAGCTGACCGGCAGGAGTGAGACGGCAATGCGTCTGGTGCTACTGCCCCTGTTTGATGATTCTGATCTTCTGCAGCAGATCGTTGATGCCATGGGTTCACATCTCTCGGATTCGAGAGTGATCGACGCCGACCATGTGGCCCGGGAGTTGGCATTCGATCCGTCCGGTGACTGGTCCGAGCAGCAGCATGCCCATCTCATTACCTCTCTGGCAGAGCGTGAGCGGGAGTCGGAGCACACGCTCTTAATTGCCAACACGGAGAATGATGCCTGGACCCGTTTCTGCCTCCGTCAATCAGAGCGTCGTGTTGTGGTTTCCCGAAAGGAGGATGACCCTGATCTGAGGCCGTCGGAGGAGGGGTTGTGGTTGGGCCGGGAGCAGGGGTTCGACAATGAACTGCTGCTCATTACGGATCCCGAGCTGTCCTTGGCGGACCAACGCTCCTGTCTTGAGTGGTTGAGTCCTCGCCGGACCTCCCTGTTCACGGAGGTGGACCGAATCGACTCCGCCTCGTTGCTCAATCTGGTCTGGCGATTGAAATCGGTTCAACCTCGTCTAAGCCGGTTGGGTCAGCTCGACCTGTTCAAGGGCATAGACGAGGATTCTCTGGCTATTGCTGCCGCCTGTTTCCGGGATCGGTTGGTCAAAGCAGGGGACACCCTGTGTGAAGAGGGCGATCCCGCCGATGCGCTTTTCGTCGTAGAGGTAGGGCGTTTTCACGCTCTCAGGGACGGCACGAAGATTGGCGAACTGGGTGCCGGGGATGTGGCGGGAGAAATGGGCCTGGTCTCGGACACGGCCACCCGTACCGCTACCCTGCGGGCCAAACGGGATAGCCTGGTGCTGGCGCTGGATCGAGATCAGTTCGAGGTGTTGCGCAAACGGATCCCCAAGGTCTACGACAATCTGGCCCAGATCATGGTGCAGCGTATCCATGGCAGTCAGGAGAGACCGAAGCCCACCTATACCTTCGCCATGATGTTCCTTTCCGAGGATCAGGACCATACACCGCTCTTCGACAATTTCATGGTGGCGTTCTCTCAGGCGCTTGTTCAGATGGGGAGGACACGTATCATTTCTGCCCAGGAGGTTGAACAGGCGTTTGGGCCGAAGGTGCTCAATTCAGAGGATGGAGAGCTGAGTGTTGCTTTGTTGGCGGAGTGGTTGCAACGTCAGGAGCAGCGCTACGATTTCCTCCTGTTGGTGGCAGATCGGACGATCAGCCGCTGGAATAGCCGCATCTTCCGTCAAGCGGATAGGGTTCTGTTCGTCGGCGTGGGATCGCAGGATCCCCGACCGGGTTCCAATGAGCACCATGCGACGGAGGTGTTTAGGAAACATGACGTCAGAACCGATCTGATTCTGATTCATCCCGAGGATGCCACATCGGGACACAACACCCGTGCCTGGCTGGAGCACCGTCCGTTTCTTCATCGCCATCACCATGTGCGTGACTGCAATCTGGACGATGCGGCTCGGGTGGTGCGTCTGCTCTCCAACCGGGCTATCGGCTTGTCGTTTTCGGGTGTTTCATCACGGGCGGTGGCCCATGTGGGCGTGATTCGGGCACTCCAGGAGCGGGGGATACCCATCGACACCATGGTAGGGGTCAGCTCCGGGGCGGGGATTGCCGCCATGGTGGCCATGAACTTGCCCTGGCAGGATATTTTCAGGCTCTCTGCCAACATCACCAAGGAGGCGATTCCGAAACTCTCCTATTTCACGCTGCCCTATTCCGCTTTCATGAGCGGTCGGCAGGCGGTGGAGAGTATCCAACGCATCTTCGAGGATCACCGCTTCGAGGATCAGTTCATCTCCTGTCGGGTGATGGCGGCGGATCTTCGCAGCAGCAGCATGGTCTCCCTGGATGCGGGTGAGATCTGGCTGGGGGTGCGGGCAAGTTCGTCCTTGCCACTGATCTGGCCTCCGGTTGCGGTGGATGGCCGGGTTCTGGTGGATGGCGGTATGCTCAACAACACCCCCCTCCAGTACCTGGGCGAAGAGGTCCGGCACGGCTGGAAGCTGGTCTCCGATCCCAACCCCGCCTTCGAGCCCTTCTCGGAGGTGGTCGACTATGGTGCGTCCCTCTCCGGTTGGCGGGCGTTATGGGAGCGTTTGCGGGGGGGTGATCCGGGTCGCTATCCCGCTCTGGGGGAGACCGTCATTCAGGGCATGTGCGTCGAGAGCTTTCGTCAACAGGCTATTGCCGACCGCTCCAAGGGCACGCCGAGAACGGTGTTCTTCAACAAGGGGATCGTCTCGCCGGGGTTTTTCGGAGTACGTGAGGAGTCGATGATCAACCAGTTGATGATGGAGACCTACGAAGATGCTCTGGCCAAACTCGCGGAGCATCCGGAGATTCCCACAGGTTCGACCATGGAATCCCCACCATGAACAGAGGTCAAACCGAACCCCCTGTGAAGCCCTGCACCATCGTTTACCATCCCATGACCTACAACTGAGAAGGATCTCAGGGTGCGGGAGATCTTCTCCTCCTTCATCCAGACATTCTGCCAGGATCGGGCGTAATCGCTACGCATGATCGGATTCAATGGCTGACGATCACCCCTTTTTGAGCCTCAAGGTGAACCCGGCCATCACTGCCAGAACCATCATCACACCCACCATGGGGTAGGGGGTGTCTCCCTGAAGCATACCGACTGCTTGGGCTGCTCCGGCCCCGACGATCATCAGCATGAATCCCAACAGCCCGGAGGCCGAACCGGAGTCTTCGGGCACTGCATCCACCGCTTCGGTCTGGGCGTTGGGAATGGACAGACCCGCGCCCACCGCCGAGAAGGCGGCCGGGATGAAAAGTGCCCATGGCTCCCAGATACCGACAAGCATCAACCCACCGATCAGAGAGACCGACGCCAGCACCACAACCGCTCCGATAGTGACCAAACCCCGGCAGCCGATTCGTTCGCTGTAGCGGGCGGAGATCAGATTGCCGCCGATATATCCAAAAGCGGCTGGAATCAACCACAATCCGAACTCCGTTGCCTGGGTTTTGAAGATGTTCTGCATCACATAGGGGGCAGCGCCCATGAAGGCCATGAACATTCCCCAAACGAACGCCGAGTGCCATGCGAACACATTGAAGGTGTTGGACTTCAGCAACCGGGCGAAGGGGTGCCAGATGGTGGAGAGGGGTTGGGGTCCCGTGCGGCTGGTGTGGGTCTCCGAGAAGCGGAGATGGACAAAGGCAACGATCAACACGCCGACGGCAAACAAGAATATGTAGATCGAACGCCAGCCGAATGAATCGGTCAGAAGCCCACCGGCCAGGGGGCCCAACATGGGACCGATTGCCATGGCAGCCATGGTCATGGAGATAACGGAACCCGCCTTGTCACGGCCATAGACATCGAGGGCAATGGCCCGGGAGAGAACGATCCCCACCGATCCACCGCAGTCCTGAAGAATCCGCCCCGCCACCAGTACCCAGACGTTCTGGGAGGTAAAACAGATGATGTTGCCCAGAAGAAATGCATAGAGCCCTGCCAGCAGAACGGGCCGTCGTCCGGAACGGTCGGACCAGGGACCGTATCCGAGATCGGAGAAGGCCATGGCCATCATGGGCAGGCTCAAACCCAACTGGGCAATGCCCGGAGAGGCTCCAAAGGCTGCTTGTACCGATGGCAATGTCGGTAAAAAGATCTGTGTTGATGCCGGACCCAGGGCTGTAATAATCAACAGCACCGCCAATAACAGTCGGTCCTGGCCCGGTTTGGGCACGGGGAGAGGTGAGGGAGAGGACATGGTGGTGTTCACATCATTCGTGTTTCGGCTGAGGGGAGGGATTCCCTTTTGAGCACAGTCGATTTCAGCCCATCTTCGGCTGGCCGAAAGATGGAGTAATCGCGCGGTATATAACTCAAATGAGCCACCAAACCCTGTTCTGGTTCATGCCGATAGAGC
>JADGBX010000114.1 GCA_015231265.1 Magnetococcales bacterium
GCAAAGGAGAAGGGCAGGGGATCGCCGAAGGTCTGCTTCCAGAGTCCGCCCAGGGTGCTTTGGGGCGCAAAGAGCACCAGCAGGTAGAAACCGATCACCGTCGGCGGCAGCACCAGAGGCAGCGCGACGAGGGCTTCCACCACGATTTTCAGACGCCTGCGGGAGAAGGCCAACCACCACGCCAGCGGTGTGCCGAGGGGCAGCAGAAGCAGCGTGGTGACGCTGGCCAGCATCAGGGTGAGCGTGAGCGCCTGCCAGTCACCCGGGGTGAGTTCCGGAAGCATCATCATGGCACGTCGTAGCCCAGTTTGGCGATACGGGTTCGGGCGTCGTCGGAGGTGATGAAGGTGATGAAGCGACGGGCGTGGGGGTGCTCCTTACCGTTGTTCAGCAGAACCGCACTCTGGGCGATGGGGTCGTGGCTGTCGCTGGGGGCTTGCCAGATGCGGCCCCGTTTGTCCATCTCGCCGCCGGGCACCTGGGCGCGGGCGATGAATCCCGCCTCGGCATTGCCGCTGGCGACGAAGGTGAGGACCTGGCCGACGTTTTCGCCGTACACCATGCGGTCGGCGTAGGGGCTCCGGAGATCCAACCGATTCAGAACCTGACGCGCTGCCCGACCATAGGGGGCGACTCCGGGATTGGCCATGGCGATGCGGCTGAGGGCGCCGCTGCGAAAGGCCCGCTCCATGTCGTTATCGAGGGTTCCGGCGGGAACCCAGAGAACCAGCTTGCCGATGGCATAGATGAACGGGGCTTCGGCGGTCAACCCGGCAGCGTGCAGACGGCGGGGGGTCTCGGTGTCGGCAGAGAGGAAGATGTGAAACGGCGCGCCGTGCCGGATCTGGGCGTGGAGTTTGCCGGTGGAGCCGTAACTCGGCAGTGCGCGGATGCCGGTGCGGCTGGCAAAGGTGTCGGCCAGTGCCTGAAAGGCCGTACGGAAGTTGCTGGCCACCGCCACATGCAGCGTTTCCGAGCTGTGGAGCCGGTTCGACGGCAGTATCAGAGCGAGCAGCAGCAGCGGCACGAACCGGGACCATAAGCGGCGACTGATCGAAGAGGGGCGGGGCATGGGCATCATCCTCCCAGGCTGACCATGCGCAGCGGGAGGGGTGTGGAATGGGGTGCGTCGGCGCGTTGGAAGTCGTGGTGTCCGGGTTTGCGCGAGATGGCCTCCAGAATGGTGTGGGCCAGGGCGTCGTCGGAGGCGCCCTGACGAATCGGGTGCAGCAGGTTTACCCGATCACGACGCCCCAGGCAGAGCACCAGATCGCCCCCGGCGGTCAGACGGACCCGGTTGCAGGTGTCGCAGAAGTGTTGGCTCAGAGGCGAGATGATGCCGATATCGGTGCCCACCCCCTCGACGTGGAAATAGCGTGCCGGTCCCCCGCCTCGCGTGCCGGGTACGGCGCGGACGGTGTTGCCGAACGCCGTGCGGATGGTGGCCAGGATCTCATGGGAGGGCACGTGTACGCCCATGGAGTCCCGGCCCGGTTGTCCCATGGGCATGGTCTCGATGAAGCGGAGCAGCAGCCCGCGTTCCGAGGCGTATCGGATCATCTCGGCGATTTCGTGGCTGTTGACGCCGCCCATCACCACCATGTTGATCTTGACCGGTTGCAGCCCGGCATCGACGGCGGCATCGATCCCCTTCAGCACCCTCTCCAGCCTGCCGCCACGGGTGATGGTGGAGAAGGTCTCCGGTGTGAGGCTGTCCAGGGAGATGTTCACCCGTCGCACCCCGGCGGATTTCAGCGAGGGTGCCATCTCCGGCAGCATGAAGGCGTTGGTGGAGAGGGAGAGATCGTCCAGGGCTGCAAGCGATCCCAGATCGTTGACCAGGCGCAGCACGTTGCGTCGCAGCAGAGGTTCGCCGCCGGTGAGTCGAATCCGGTTGATGCCCAGTTCGACGAAGATGGCCGCCAGACGTGCGGTCTCTTCCAGAGTGAGGATGTCGCGGCGGTCGAGCAGTGGGCCGTGCTTGGCAGGACGGCAGTAGCGACAACGGAAGTTGCAGCGCTCGGTGACCGAGAGTCTCAGATAGCGAATGCGGCGTCCGTGCAGATCGATCATGGTTGCGTCTCCCCCGTGAAGTGTCCGCTCCTGCCCCCCTGCTTCTCCAGCAGTCGGATGGCGCCGATCTCCATGCCCCGATCCACCGCCTTGCACATGTCGTAGATGGTGAGCGCCGCGACCGAGACCGCCGTCAGTGCTTCCATCTCGACGCCGGTGGGGCCGGTGGTCTTGACCCTGGCCGTGAGGGTGACGACGCTGCGTTGGGTGTCGGGCTCGAACGCTATCTTGACCCCGGTCAGGTTGAGTTGATGACAGAGGGGGATCAGGCTGTCGACCCGTTTGGCGGCCATGATCCCGGCGATGCGCGCCACTTCGAACACATCTCCCTTGGCCATTTTACGATCCAGAATCAACCGCAGCGTCTCCGGTTGCATGCGCACCTCTCCGGCGGCGACGGCGAGGCGTCGAGTGAGGGTTTTCTCGTCAACATCCACCATGCGCGAGGCGCCGTCGGCATCGAAATGGGTGAGTGAAGGCATCGGTACGCTCCGTGGTTGGGTTTACCAGGTGATGGGGATCACCGTCACTTGCTCCCCCGGGTTGACGCTGACCGCATCGGCCGGAAAGACGATGAGGCCGTTGGCCTGGTGAAAGCTGGTCAGAATACCCGACCCCTGGGCACCGGTGGATCGGGCGACGATCTCTCCCCCCTCGTTGGTGACGACGGCGCGGAGAAAGGAGACCCGGCCCGGTCTCTTGTGCAACGGGGTGGTGAGGGTGGCGGTGAGGGTGGGTGTTGGTTCGGGGGTGGCACCCATCATCTTCAGCAGCGCCGGCCGCACGATCAGCAGAAAGACCGCCAGACCCGAGACCGGGTTGCCGGGCAATCCGAAAAACAGCGCCTTGCCAAGACGCCCATAAGCCTGGGGTTTGCCCGGTTTCATGGCCACCTTCCAGAAGTTGATACTGCCGAAGCGTTGCAGCGCCTTCTTGACCAGATCGTGGTCGCCCACCGAGACGCCGCCGGTGGAGAGAATGGCATCGCAGGTGTCTCCTGCTTTCCGAAGCGTTCGTTCGATCATGGGCAGATCATCCGGCACGTGTCCCAGATCCACCGGTTCCACCCCCAGCGACCGCAGAGCGGCGCCCAACGCCATGCGGTTGGAGTCGTAGATCCGGCCCGGTTTCAGGGGGGTGCCCGGTTGCACCACTTCGTCGCCGGAGGAGAGCAGCCCGACCCGAGGCCGCCGAAACAGGGTCACGTCGGTGATGCCCTGGGAGGAGAGTATGCCCAGGTCGGGGGGCGTCAAGCGGCATCCGGCTTCGATCACCGTTTCACCGACGGCGATATCCTCACCGGCATTGCGGATGTGTTGGTGGGGTCTCTGACCGGCGGGAATGGTGATCCGACTCTCTTGACGCTCCACCATCTCCTGCATCACCACGCAGTCGCAGCCGTCGGGGATGGGGGCACCGGTCATGATGCGCACCGCCTCTCCGGCGGCCAGAGGCGTCTCCAGGCACTGCCCGGCGGGCAGATCGGCCACCACCTGCAGGGGTGTCGGTGCCTCGGCAGAGAGATCCTGATGCCGCACCCCGTAGCCGTCCATGGCCGAGTTGTCGAATCCCGGCACGGCAAGCGCGGCGCGGATCGGTTCGGCAACCACCCGGCCCAGGGCGTCGGCAACGGACCGGTGTTCCGTTTCGGTGACCGCTCGGGTCTGGTCGAGAACTCTCTGCTTGGCGTCATCGAATGCGAGCATGGTGTGATCCGCCTTCCAACACTGTTCCAATGGATGATTGATCCGGACAATCGGTCCGACATCGGTTCATTCGTGGCCGCCGCCGTGGGCCATTCGGATCGCATGGGGGACCAGATCCGCCACCGCCTTCAGACTGTGGGTCGCACCCCGGCGGGAGCCTGGGAGATTGATCACCAGCGTCCGCTTGCGAAAGGCGGAGACCCCCCGTGTGAAGAGCGCCGAACGCACCTGTTCCAGTCCGGCGCGACGGATCTGCTCGGCGAATCCGTCCAGCACTCGGTCGCACACGTCGCGGGTCGCCTCGGGGGTGACGTCACGGGGGCCGGGGCCGGTGCCGCCGGTGGTGAGAATCACATCCAGGGTGTGCGTGTCGGCCCAGTCGGCCAGGGTGTCGGCGATGCGTTGGCGGTCGTCGGGAATCAGAGTGCGTACAGCCAGTTCGCCGCCGTACTCCCGGACCAACTGCTGCAACGCATCTCCGGAACCATCCCGGCTGCGATCCCGACTGTCGGAGAGGGTGAGAATGCCGCAGCGAAGCCCGAGCCAGGAGATCGGTTGCGTGTCCGATTCGGCAGGGTGGTGGTGATGGTCGTGATGGTGATGGTCGTGATGGTGATGGTCGTGATCGTGATCGTGCGCACACTCCCCATGATCGGTGTCGGGGGCGGACGCCTCGACCGGGTGGGTGTGTTCCAGATCCCGGAGATCGTCCCACCGGCTGGCGGCGGCTTCACAGCCGGGACAGCTCCGGACCCAGTGCCAGATGCCGTCGGTGGTGCGTTCTCGCTTCCAGAAGGGGGCGGTCACTTTGAGGTGATCGATGACGTAGCGACAGGCGTCGAACGCCTCGGCCCGATGACTGGCGGCGGCGGCGGTCAGAACAATCTTGTCGCCCACCCGCATGCGCCCCACCCGGTGGATCACCAGGATGGCATCGACATCGAACCGGTCCAGTGCCCGCTGTTCGATGCGGCCAAGTTCCGCTTCGGTCATGCCGGGGTAGTGCTCCAGCTCCAGATCGGTGATGGTGCCGTTGGCGGAGTGGTTGCGCACCGTGCCGAGAAAATGGGTGACGCCGCCCACGGTCGGTCGATCCTGCACCAGTCGGCCAAGCGCCTCTTCCAGAGAGAAATCCTCTTCAACGATGGAGATCATCGCCCTAACCCCCACTCACCGGCGGAAAGATGGCGATCTCGTCGCCGTTGCCGATGCGATCATCCGGTTGGGCGTGGACCTGATTGACGGCAACCCGGATCTGTTCCCCCTTCAGGGCGTCGGCGTAGCGATCACCGCGCCCTCTGAGAAACCCCATCAGCGCGGCGACCGTATCCACCTCGTCGGGGAGGGTGATCTGCTCGGAGGCGGTGCCGATCTTTTCGCGAATCCAGGCAAAATAGAGAAGAGTGGCCATGGGGCGATCTACCTTTCGGTTCTCAGGGGTCAGGAGGGCGTCTGCCCGTGCCAGGTCCGCCGGACGGTTGATGTTGAACAGGGGATCGATCCCCGTTGATGATATCGCGAAGCGCCCCAGGCGGTGGGGGTGTTCGGCCAGCAGGTCGCGCAGGGCATGGGAACCGGCGTCCAGTGCCGCCTGGATGGCGGTCAGGGCCGAGCGGGGCCAGATCCCCACCGCATAGTGGCTGTGGATGCCACTGGCGGCAATGGCGACGGTGGCGGGATCACCGGCGGCGTGGTGCAGGGTCGTGCAGAGATCACGGGGCAGGAAGGGGGTGTCGGTGGGCACGAAGAGGTACCAGGGGGCATCCACCGCCGTCATCACCGCTTCCATCCCGGCCAGTGGTCCCGGACGGTCATCGCGCAGATCGGCAATCACCCGACTGTTGCTGAAGGCGAGTCGGTTCGGATCGCCGTTGGCGCTGATCACCACCTGGCTCACCTGCGGGGCCAGTCGATCCTGGACATGACGCAGCAGCGGCCTGCCGTCCAGTTCGATGAGAGCCTTTTCACGGTGCTGCATGCGGCGGGCGGAGCCACCGGCGAGAATCACCCCGAGCGTGTCGTCATGCCGCGTCATGATGCCTGCCCTCCCGGTGTGTTCGATTCGACTGGAGCGCCGCAGACCGAACAGCCGGGATCTGCGGAAAAACCGATCCGACGCGTGATGCCGTCCAGGGCATTGAACAGCATCAACGCGCCCGCCAGCGGCGTGCCGATCCGGAGCAGAATCTTGAGCGCTTCGGTGGCCTGCATGGTGCCGATGACACCGGGCAGGGGTCCGAGAACAGCGGCGGCAGCGCAGGTCGGGTGCTCCTCCCCCGGTTGCGGAACGGACGGAAAGAGGCAGCGATAACAGGGAGAGCCGCTTTCCACCCCGGAGAGGCTGACGCCCACCTGCCCTTCGAACCCCGACACCGCGCCGAAAACGTAGGGCCTGCCCAGTTGGTGGCAGACGGCATTGGCCAGATAGCGGACCGAGAAGGCGTCGCTGCCGTCCAGGACCAGATCGCTCCGTTCTACCAGAGCGGGCAGGCTCTCCCGGTCCACATGCCGCTCCACCGGGACGATCTCGATCTCGGGGTTGAGCGCCCGAATGGTGCGGGCAGCGGAGCGCACCTTGTTTTGGCCGATGCTGTCGGTGGTGTGAATCACCTGTCGGCCCAGGTTGGAGCGTTCCACCGCATCGCCGTCGGCCAGGATCAGCCGCCCCACTCCGGAGGCCGCCAGATAGAGCGCCGCCGGAGAGCCCAATCCCCCCACCCCCACCACCAGAACCGTGGCATCCATCAGCCTCTGTTGGCCGCTGCCGCCCACCTCCTTGAGCAGGATCTGGCGGCTGTAGCGCTGAAGGCTCCGTTCAGTGAGTCTGGGCATGGACGGGGCTCTCCTGTGGGGGGCGGTTCATCGCGTTGCCGGTGCCGGGGGTGTTCATCTCTCAAGAGACCTTGTCGTCAGGTTCCGCAGCGGAACGGTCATGGGTGTCGTGGCCGAACGTCTCGATCTGGTGGCGATAGCGTGCGTAGCGGATCGCGCGTGCCAGCACGATGGGGTTGACCTCGCTCTTCCTCAACACATCCTGCGCTCCCAGGTGCACCGCTTCCGCTCCGGTGGCCTCCTGTTCGAGACCGGTCAGCAGCACGATGGGGGTCTCCGGAAAGGCGGTGTGGATCTGGGTGAACGACGCCAATCCCGAACTGTCCGGCAGCCCCAGATCCAGGAGAATCAGATCGTAATTGTCCCGATGGAGCGCCTTGAAGGCCGCTTTGAGCGAGTCGGCCCGCTTGAGCACCGGTGCCGAGGGCAGCAGCTCCTTCACCTCCGCGCCGGGTTGGCCGCAAAGCCACTGCTGCACCAGCGCCGAGAAGTCGGGATCATCCTCCACCATCAACACCTGATAGTGGCCTCCATCTTCCATCACATCGAGCGGTTCCGCCACCTTGCCGGTGAGCATGCTGCGCAGATGGGAGGTGACCGGCTTGCCGACAAACGCCATATAGACATGCACCAACAGAAACACGAACAGCATGTAGGCCATGGTCAGATGGACGAATGCCACGCTCTGCAACGGTAGCCAATCCAGTCCCACCCGGTCCAGGTCGTTGATGGTGACGTAGAGCAGCCCCGAGAGCCAGATCAGCGGCGAAATCACCACACTGAGAATGAAATAACTGAACCGCTGCAACGGGTTGTGTTTGAGACGGCGGCTCTTTCGGAACGGGTGGGTGTAGCGGTCCGGGTGGAACATGCCGTTGAGATAGTAGGAGACCATCGCTTTGAGTTTCTCGGTGGTGGGAAGATATTGCCGCCACTCGCCGGTGACGATCAACCAGAACACCGCAAAGACCCAGA
Source organism: Magnetococcales bacterium (assembly GCA_015231265.1). Taxonomy (GTDB): domain Bacteria; phylum Pseudomonadota; class Magnetococcia; order Magnetococcales; family JADGBX01; genus JADGBX01. Next base: position 7,587 of record JADGBX010000114.1, read on the forward strand.
ACAGAATCAACGACCAGGCCAGAATCCTGTGCCAGTGCGCCGCTGTTCCGTAGGGGATCCAGGAGAAGTGCCCCGCCACGTGGAACCCGGTCAGCATCAGACCGACGATCAAGATCGCCTGCCCCCAGTGGGAGAACCGTTCATAGCGGGAGAAGATGGTGACCAGGCGGGTGGTGACCGGTTGCGGCCAGGGTTTCGTCGGCTGGGCGGGTTGACGATGCAGCAGCCGCATCACGATGTGCAGGGCGATACCGGCCAGGGCCAACAGCGCCACACCGCTCCAGAAGGTGGTGGCCAGCGGGAAGCGATCCCGACCGGGCAGATAAACCCCTGCCACCGCCGCCAGCCGTCCATGGGGGCTGTGGCACTCTTCGCAGCCCAGCGCCATCTCCTTGGGCGCCACCATGTGGGTGATGGGCATGAACATCTCCCCCGCCACGAAACCCACCTGGCCGCTGAAGGGGACCGACTCCCCCTTCATCCCGGCCCGTACCGACCGCTGCCAGTCGTAGGAGATGTCGAAGGCGTCGCTGTCGGCGCGATCCTCGGGCACGGCGTGGTTGACCACAAGATTCTTGTTGACCGGATCATAGGGCATCTGCACCCGCATGATCTTGAACGGCCAGATGCGGGCCTCGGGGTCGTCGGCATCACCGGAGATGGTGTTGATCCGGACCGGTTTGCTGTCGTCGATGGTGTCGCTGATCAGGATGAAGTCGGTTTCACCGTTGAACCAGTGATACTCCGGCACCAGATCTTCGCCCCAGGTGATGGTGCCGTGGTGGCGGCTGTGGCTGATGTCGGGATCCTGATCGATGGCGGGTTCCGGCTCCACTCCGGCGCTGCGCCAGTCCCAGTGGGTTTTGGTGCGGACGCCGCCGCGGGCGATGGTGGGAATGTGGCAGCTCTGGCAGGCGACCCGGTCGGTGTGATCGTTGAGTTTGACGCTGTCGGCATGGGGGTGTCTGCCGTGGCACGATTCGCACGAGGTGCGGGAGTGATCGGTGTGGCCCGGTCGGTCGATGCCGACAGTGTCCCGGGCCTTCATGTGGTAGCGGCTGCCGGAGATGCGGTGGCCCATGCCGGCGTGACAGGTGGTGCAACTGAAATCGAGCCCGCGCGGCGACATGTGGATGTCCAAGGCGCGGGGTGCAGCGATCAGTGACGAGTCCAGATCGCCGTGTTTGGCGCCATCGTGACCACCGCCGTTGAAGTGGCAGACGCCGCAGTTCTTGCGGTTCGGTTTGCCGACGCTCCGGGCTACTTTGACGAAGTCCGGCTTGCGAATGATGCGGCCATTGTGCTTCCGCACCGCATAGCCATAGGGGAATTTCCGATAGGTGCCGGTCTTTTCGTGGCACACCAGGCAGTCCACCTGATCATCGCTGGTGACCGGGTTGGCGGGATCCTTCCAGCCGTAGCCGATGTGGCAGATGGTGCAGGCGTACCAGTTGGTTCGGGGCGAGCCGCAGAAGGCGTTGAACACCGCCTGTTTGCCCTGCACCCGGCCACTCTCCTCCGA
>JADGBX010000115.1 GCA_015231265.1 Magnetococcales bacterium
ATCATCGTTTTTCATAGTGTTTCTCTGCGCGATAAACCTGAATCTCCGGGCCTTGCTTCCAACACTCTCCACCCAAACCCGCTTTCTGACAAAGGTGGCTCAAGAAGGTAACCGGATCAGGAAGCTGATCCCACACTTGGGGTAGAAAGGTAGAGCGATGTCGCTCCTTGGTCAGGATGACACCATGTACACCAGGCTGAAGACGGACTAAGAGATCCTCTGGTGAGTCATAGGGAAAAGGCTCCGGAGGGGTCAGTACGGAGACTTCAACCCGCAACCCTTCCAACTCCATGGCCGACACAGGCTGAAAGCGAGGATCCCGAAGAGCAGCTGCAACAGCGTTCCCGAGCAGATCTTCGATTAAGGGTCGTCTCGCTTCAAGAGAGCCGATGCAACCACGAAGCTGACCATTGGCAGAATTGAGCGTGACGAATGTAGCACGGTGCTCGGCAAGATCAGGACGGCTTCCAGCCAGTTTTCCGCTATCCAATCCGCGCCCTCCACGAATCACGTTCTCCAACTGCATTCGGGCAAGTGTTGCCAGCCCGGGCTCCTGCTGTTGATCTGCGGGGGAATCAGTCATAACACCATCTCCAATAATCTAACGCGTTGTTCATACAAAGACTATTCAGGACGAAACAGATAGCTCGCATACCCTACGACGCTCGACCGATCACCACTGGTCTCAGCAGAGGTTCTGTAATCCACCAGATCGTTTTTCCACCCCTTCTTCTTGGCGAGTTCCAAGAGCGCTGCCATTCCGGTATTTCCACAGGCGTGCAGAGATTCCATGGTTTCTGCATCTCCTGATTTCATCGCAGTGTGGCACTGAGCATCCAGAGTGTTGGCCTGCTCTTCAGTATAGAAATGAGAAAGGTCGGATGAAACGATGATCAGATCGTCCGGACCAGCATACTGACCGAGTATGTGGGCGATCCTCTTGGCGGAGACCTTGCCATACACCATAGGCACCAACAGAGTGGCTCCCAGAATCTCCTGGATGAAAGGGAGATGCACCTCCAAGGAGTGTTCTTGGAGATGGGGCGCATTCTCTGTGGAAATATCCGATTCTGAGCCCACCATCTTCTCGATCAGGGTCTGATCGAGAGGAATATCGCCCAAGGGTGTGGAAAAGCTGCTGAATCCACCGACTGAAACACCCTCAAGATAGACTCTGTGGCTGGGACCGACCAGAAACACCCTCTGACTCTTGTCCCCACTCCCCTCCCCTTTTTGTTTCATACTTTTCAAGCTTTTATAGGCACACGCTGCGGTATAACCGGAATAGACGTAACCCGCATGGGGTGCAACAAGGGCACAGGGTGCAGGAAGATCTTCGTCGGGAGCCCGTTCCAAGAGCATTTGCACCATCTGGCGCAGAGCACCCTTTTCTCCGGGATAGAACGTACCGGCAACGGCCGGAGAGCGTATGGTCGACTGTCGAAACATCCTCTTCTCCCTCGCAGATGTGTAGCCACTGGCCACATGTGCCGTAACAACGAATTGTCAGCGAATTGCAGGCATATGCATTTCTCGCCTGTTCTCCGAACGGCCCATATGTCACGATCAGAGCAACGAACTGTCAGCATCTTGGCCGACACTCAACGTGTACCGATCTCTCACAGTGAGAAGACAGCTGAATCTCTTTCCATCAGTTTCAACTGAGACTCTTTTGGTGACTCGAATGATACGCCCATTCTATCGTAGAAATCGCTTGTTTTTTACTCTTTTTCTGGGAATCACTCTCCTTTGTTCGCCAGCCGCTCATGCCGAGCATGGTATCAGTCTGGATGGTGACCTGAAATATCCTGCCGATTTCAAGGGATTTGACTACACCTCTTCAAAAGCTACCGTTGGTGGAACGTTAACGCTGCACGACATGGGCAGCTTCGATAAGATGAACCCGTTCACCCTCAAGGGCTCCTCCCCCTACCTGCTTGGCGCCCTGGTTTTTGAATCTCTGACTAAACAGTCTCTGGATGAACCTTTCGCCCAATATGGACTGATTGCCGATGATATTCTGGTTGCCGACGATGGTCTCTCCGTCACCTTCAAATTGCGTCCTGAAGCGACCTTTTCCGATGGATCACCCATCACTGCTGAGGATGTCGCCTTCTCTCTGAAAGCTCTACGGTCCAAAGAGGCCCACCCCCTCTACCAGAACTACTGGCGGGATGTTACGAAGATCGAGGTTGTTGATACCCATACGGCACGATTCCACTTTTCTCAGAAGAACCGGGAACTGCCACTGATCGTCGGCGAGATGCCGATTCTCAGTAAAGCGTTCTTCAGCAAGCACACATTCGGAAAAACAGGAATGTCGATTCCGCTGGGTTCAGGGCCCTATGTGGTTGAGTCGGTGGATGCGGGCAAAACCATCACATACAAGCGCAACCCCGATTACTGGGGCTGGAAGATTCCCGCACGTCGAGGACAATTCAATTATGAACGGGTAGTGATCAAGACCTTCAAGGATCCCGTGGTCGCATTGGAAGGGTTCAAAGCTGGTGAGTTCGACATGATCTACGTCACCAACTCCAAACAGTGGGCAAGAGATTATGCAGGCAAGAAGTTCGAGAGTGGTCAACTGATCAAAGAGACGCTGCCCCACCGTAACGGCCAGGGCATGCAGGGGTTTATCTTCAATCTACGTCGGGATAAATTCAAAGATGTGAAGGTGCGAAAAGCGCTGAATCTGGCCTTTGATTTCGAATGGAGCAACAAGAAACTCTTTTACGGACAGTATACACGCTCTGAAAGCTTTTTCTCCAACTCCGAACTCGGTGCTACAGGGAAACCTTCACAGGCTGAAATGGCACTGCTTGAACCCTTCAGAGAGAGACTGGACCCGTCCGTATTCGAGGCAGTCAAACCTCTTCCTGCCGCCCAATCACCCAGAGAGCACCGAACTCAGCTCAGAGAAGCGATGATGCTGTTGAAGAAGGCGGGGTGGCGCATCGGCAAGGATCGGAAGCTGGTCAACAGTGCAGGAGAGCCGTTTGTTATTGATTTTCTTTTGGCATCACCAGCTTTTGAACGAGTATTGGCTCCCTATGCCGCTAATCTGAAACGACTCGGCATCACTCTGAACTATCGAACGGTAGACCTCTCCCTCTACCAACACCGTGTCGAGAGTTTTGACTTTGACATGCTTGTTCACGTCTTCGGCCAGTCGCAATCACCCGGCAACGAACAGCGCAACATGTGGCATTCAGAGAGTGCCGATGTCCAGGGCTCACGCAACATGATCGGTCTGAAAGATCCGGTGATCGACGCCCTGGTGAACCACATCATCTATGCTAAGAACCGCCAGGAACTCACCACAGCCTGTAAAGCGCTGGATCGGGTGCTCATGTCAGGACACTATCTTGTACCCAACTGGCATATTCCCTATCATCGCATCAGCTATCGCAACCAGTTTGAACGGCCTGAGACAGTGCCGCTCTACTACGATCCCATCACCTGGCTCTTCTCCTGGTGGATCAAGCAGTAATCTGCCTGAACTGTTTGCCTGACAAGGTGGTTTCCGACAATGTGGTCCTATATTTCACGACGCCTGCTACTGATGATCCCGACGTTGTTCGGAATCATGGCGATCACCTTCATTATTATCCAGTTCGTTCCCGGCGGACCCGTGGAACGAATGGTCGCGCTCATGGAGCAGCATCAGGCCGATACGGCAGGTGAATCATCCGGACGGAGTAGTAGCGGTCCCGGTTATCGTGGTGCCCAAGGGCTGGACCCGGAGCAGATCAAGCAGTTGGAGAAGCTTTACGGCTTCGATAAACCCCTTCATGAGCGTTTCTTAACCATGATGGGAAACTATCTGATGTTTGAGTTTGGGGACTCCTACTACCACCATCGAAGTGTCGTCGATCTTGTCGTCGAGAAGCTACCGGTCTCCATCTCTCTGGGACTCTGGACCTTCTTCATCACCTATCTGGTGAGCATTCCTTTGGGGATTCGGAAAGCGGTGCGTCACGGCAGTCGATTCGACACCTTCACATCGACTCTGATACTCACCGGCTACTCTATTCCGGGTTTTGTTCTGGGCATCATGCTGATCGTGCTCTTCGGCGGCGGCAGTTTCTGGGATCTCTTTCCCATGCGGGGCTTGGTGTCAGACAACTGGGAGAGCTTGGCGTGGCCTGCAAGGATTGCGGACTATCTCTGGCACATGACGCTTCCGGTGATCGCCTCGGTGGTGGGATCTCTGGCCGTGATGACCATGTTGACGAAGAACAGTTTTCTGGAAGAGATTTCAAAGCAGTATGTGATCACTGCCAGGGCCAAGGGATTGACGGAACGGGCGGTGCTCTATCGCCATGTGTTCAGGAACGCGATGATTCCGTTGGTTACCGGGTTTCCCGGTTCATTCGTTGCGGCATTCTTCAGCGGCAGTCTGCTGATCGAAACCATATTCAGTCTTGATGGTTTGGGACTTCTCGGCTATGAATCGGTGATCAATAGAGACTATCCGGTTGTGATGGCGACCCTCTTCTTCTTCACCCTTCTGGGCCTTCTCACAAAGCTGTTGACGGATATCACCTACGTGCTGGTTGATCCCCGAATATCATTCGAGGGAAGCTGAACGAAAGGGAGATGCAAAAGAGGGACTACGAAGAGAGCGCTTCTTCTACAGAGCTGACCAGCTCCTCGCGTGTAAAGGGTTTCTCCAGTGTTCCTGCTGCTCCGGCCTCTTCTGCGGCCCGTAGCATGAACTTCCCCATGCCGATCGCCTCGTTTCCACCTGAAAACGCAATGATTTTGACATTGGAGTCGATTCTTCTGATCTCTTGAATGATGGTGAGACCACTCTGCTTAGGCATAAATATATCGGTGATGATAAGGTCGTGTGCTCTCTTTCTGAACGACTCCAGACCATCGGAACCACTCAGTGCCAGATCGATCTCATGACCGCTGGACTCCAGATAGCGCCTGACAATCGTCAGGATATCAGGATCATCATCAATGACCAAGATGCTCGCCAATGGTTAACACCTCAATAGAAAACAGCAATAGAAGGGAGCAAGCAAACCAGCAGTGCCCTGGCTCATTGATCACTGCGTAGGAAGCTCTTTTCCAACCGTAACGCTCTGCATTTTATCACGCTGCAAAATACGCTGTGCAACACGCAACACATCTTCCCTGCTTACCTGGCTAATTCTGTTCACCCAGTTGGCCAAATAGTCCAAGGGGTAGTCAAAAAGCCCAATTCTTCCCCAGGTAACCGCCTGTGAACGCAACCCTTCCTGTCGAATGGGAAACGAGCCGGTAAGATAATCGATGGCGCTCTGCAACTCCTCTTCACTCACTCGCTCATTCTGAATTCTATTAACTTCTGTATTAAGCAGAGAGAGCGCTTCACCCGCCGACTTGGTCTTTGTTTTCATTGAAATGACAAACACACCTGCATCGGAAAAGGGAAGGTGATAGGCGTACACACCGTACGTCAATCCCCTTTTCTCACGCAGCACTTCGGTCAAGCGACTGGTGATTCCAGCACCACCCAGAATCTGACTCATCACTGTAACAGCATAACGATCTTCGTCATTTCTGGCAATTCCGGGGAAACCGAGCCGGATCGTGGTCTGGGGGAGATCCATAGCTAGATGCAGTGTTGCTTGCTCATCCAGAACGTCCAGAGGATAGCGGAGAAGTGTCGTATCAGATTGCTTAGAGGGTAGAGAGAGCATAAAGGGTTTGAAATGGGTATCCAGAACCCTCTGTAACGCCAAACGATCAATATCCCCAGCCACGGCCAGGGTCATTCGGTCTGGATTCAACCACTGACGATGACGTTTCTTCAGATGATCACTGGTGATTTGCGAAACGGTTGCGGGTGTTCCGGCAGCAGGGTGACCATACGGATGGTTCCTGAAGAGAAGCCGGTAGAGTGCCTGAATGGCACGCACACCTGGCTTCTCACGACGTTGAATCAGGCCAGACGTTACCTGTTGCTGGATACGCTCATAAGAATCGGCATCGAAACGGGGGCGAAACACCATCTCCGACATCATGGAGAAGGCTGTGTTTCTATGACGGCTGAGTGTACGCATAGCGATGGTCGTCACATCACGAGAGGCATCAGCACCGAGAACAATCCCATGAAACTCCAACTTCTCTTTGAACGTGTCCGCTTTGAGATCACCGGCCCCCTCACCCATCATGGTTGCCGTCATGGAAGAGAGGCCATCCAAACCAACAGGATCGGTCTCACTCCCACCTGCCATGAGAAGCTGCACCTCAAGCATGGGATTGGCCCGACTGGTGATCAGGAATACTTCAAGTCCGAAATCGGTAGTGAATCGTTCAGCAGGTTTGAAACTGTTGTGGGAAGTTTCAATATTTTGTGGCTGGGCCGTGTCCCGAGCTTCACCATGTGATGCGAAAGAAACAAAGAAGAGAAACGTAACAGTAAGAAGGAACAAGCGGAGCCTGAAGAGAGGTATGCGATCAATGATCACTGGTCACCCCCATCATCCGCATCTGCAGGAAGGAGATAGGCCAGAACCCCTTGGTCATGACGGAGATAGCGCTGGGCAACACGCCGGACATCCTCACGAGTCACCTGGGCGACGCGTTCTGGATAGTTGAGAGTAACCCGCCAATCGATGCCCGAGACGGTCAGACGACCGATAGCCCAGGCAAGATTATCAACGGTGTCCCGACCATAGACGTGACCGGCGAGAAGGGCATTGATCGCCTTGTTGTACTCCCTTTCCGAGACCAATTCGTTACGCAGCCGCTCCACCTCCTGATCAACCACTGCCAGCACCCTCTTCATCGGCACACCAGGCACCAGGTTGGCATAGATGGAGAACTGCTCCCATTGTCTGGAGATTCCACCGTAGCCAGCATCGGTACCATTGGCGAGTCTCTCCTTCTCAACGAGCGCCCGATAGAGACGGCTTGATTCGCCATCACCCAGTATGGTCACCAGAACATCCAGGGCATAGACGTCATCGGCAAAGGCAGGATCCACCAGTGTCGGAACAGGATAGGTCCTGTAGAGACGACGCATGGTGACCCGTTTATCCTTGAGTGAAATGGTTTTCAGGGAATCGGGAAAGTGGGGCTTGGAAAGAGCTGCCCTGGTGTGGGGTTTTTTGGGAGCAGGGACAGCGCCCATAGTTTCATCAATAATGCGACGGGCAGGGGAAAACGCCAGATCTCCCACAATGACCAGAACGGCATTATCCGATCGGTAGTGGGTACGGTAGAAGGTGCGCATCTCCTCTACGGAGTGATTACGGATATCCTCCATCCAACCGATAACGGGCCGTCCATACGGGTGATCGGCACCGTTGGCAACAGTGCGAAGACGTTCCATGAGCCGTGCGGAGGGTCTGGAGTCGGTACGCTGACGTCTCTCCTCCTGCACGACCATATTCTCTGAACGGAACTTCTCTTCGTCGATGACCAGATTGCGCATCCGATCCGCTTCCAACTCCAGAACCTTCTGTAGTCGGTCGGAAGAGACTTTGACGTAGTAGTAGGTGTAATCAAGAGAGGTGGCTGCGTTATCGTCCCCTCCCATGCGGGCAATGCGCTGACTATACTCACCGGGACCAACCATCGTGGTCCCCTGGAACATCATGTGCTCCAACATGTGGGCAAGACCGGTGGCTCCATCCTCTTCGTCCGTGGCGCCCACATTGTACCAGAGATGCACAGCCACCACTGGGGCTTTGCGCTCTTGAACCATGATCACCCGAAGACCATTCTCCAGGGTGAAATCCTGAAAAGGGGGTGCACTTTCCGCCCTGGGTTCGGTCACTGGTGTCATCAACACAACAACCGTGACGATCATGCTGATCAGGATACGGAAATGCATGCAGCCATACTCCCTTTAAGCGTATCACGACAGGATAGACAACAGCCCCTTCATCGACGGAATCCCATTAACCGTCATCAAGCTCTTGAAGGATCTTCCACGCACTGCCTTCAAAGCGCATAAAGAGCATTTTGTTGACGGAACTACGGAAAGAGGAGGAGCGATACTCCTGACCGAACACTGCTTGAACCCGGCCATCTTCCAAGAAGGTGACTCGAAAATCATCAACTGTGATGCGCAGTCTGGACGCAGAGCGGATGCGTTTACGGCGGATGCTCTCCCACTTGGATTTTGACATGCCGCCAGGTGTCGAAAACTCAGATGAATAGTGAGAAAGATAGCGCGTTACATTCCGAGCAGCCCAATCTTTTGCCCACTGTCTGATGGAGGCAACCACCTGTTCCCTGGCCTGATCCTTACTCATGTAGTCACGCCAAGTGGGATCGGGTTTGGGAGCCATTGGTGTCGGTTCCGGCACCGGAGCAAGTTCGGGTTCCGGCATGGGCTCTGGTTCCGGCATGGGCTCTGGTTCCGGCATGGGTTCCGGTTCGGCATAGGCAACCCGAGCGGACTCCATAGATTCAGGCCGCTCTTCCGGAAGAGGCATCATCTCCTCAGCAGGCATCGGTTCCGGCTCATCTGCAGCTTCGGTGCGCTCAAGAAGTGCCCGTACCGGATCCATGGGCTGACTTCTGCGCTTTGGAGATGCTGTAGGAATCGGAGCTGGGGCGCTCTGCCCCTCTCCTCCGGAAACGGTCCCTGACGACGAGGGCGTATCCATCATCCAATGGGGCATTGCGGCAGGCGCATCTTCCCGAAGGGCTGAGCCATCCCCTGTTTCCACACTCTGTGAAGGAGATGCGCTACTCTGTTCATTGCCGAAGAGAATACTCTTGGCATTGAGTGCAGAGATCTCTTTCTGTTGCTCTTCCTCCTGCTTCTCAAGCTGGGCAGGCGTCATGCTGGGGTGTTCAGGATCCGGCAGAGTATCCAGATTCGGTGGAATCTCCAGCGGTGCGCGTGTCTCCACGCTCTCCGGGTCGAGTGAGGCGTCTTCCCAGGGAAGCTGGAACGAGCTTGAACAGCCAGCCAGTGTCAGGGAAAACAGAATGATGAGCGGCAGTC
>JADGBX010000116.1 GCA_015231265.1 Magnetococcales bacterium
TTCTGTGCACGCCGCTCCTAACACCGGGTCGGACATGGCCTCCAACGTCGGGGATGCACAGAACACGCCCCCCTCCCTCGATTTTCATCGCGCGCCGGAGGGGGTGGGGAGTGCGTCGGGGAAGGCGACGGTGATGAGTGTGGCTCCTCTCTTGAGAAATGCGTCAACGGCTATGGCCACTGCCACGTCAACGGCTACTTCATCCGAACTGTTGCCTCTCCAGAGAGGAAGAGTACGGAGATGGCACCGAATGTCGGGCACCACAAAGCAGAGTGTAATTGGCACCGGACCTAAAGTTGCACCACCCACTGTCCCCAAAAAAAGAGGACATGGCCTCCAACGTCGGGGATGCACAGAACACGCCCCCCCCTCCCTCGAATTTTATCGCGCGCCGGAGGGGGTGGGGAGTGCGTCGGGGAAGGCGTCCGGTGATGAGTGTGGTTCCTCTCCAGAGAGGTACGTCAACGTCATCCGTTCGTCTTTGCCGTGGCCATACCATCTCCCTCAAAGGAGGTGTGGAACCATGGGTTCCATGGTGTTGTCTTTTTGCGACGGTGGGTGTGTACTTTTTTGGTCAGATCCAATCACTCATGACGCTGTGGCATGCACTGTTCTGTGCCGTTGCCATACTCCCCCCAAAAAATGAGCCGTGGAACCCTGGATTCCCAGGTGTTGACGCTGTTTTACCCCGGATATCTCACCACGTTGGGGAATAAATCACACCACTTGATAGTATTTTTTATGCCAACAGCAACAACACCCCACCTTCAACCGCTCTCTCACGACCGGATCAGAGCCTTTTCTTACCTTTTCCGGACACCCTACCCCATGGAGTCAAAGTGTAGAACTCCTCATGAATTCCACAGCATACACCTGATTGATCTCCTGCAAAACGAAGAAACCATAGAACTCACATTTATAGTTTAAACAATCATTTTCACTTCACAACAGTGTCACAATCACGTATTATCCTGGTCAATAATTGAGAATTGGTATGGAGTCATAAGCTGTATTAATGCATGCTGTTTACGCTTTTTACGCAGTTTGTGCCCCGAACATCATTGTGATGGACATAAGGTTGATTAATGGAAAACAATCTCTTCCTGCTCATGTTGGTCGGCATGTCCCTGCTTGTTCCCGTTTCCGTCTATTTCTTCATTCGTCTGCATTCTCGGATGAAGAAGCCTGAACTCATTATTGAAAACAAAGCAGAGACCGATACGCACACAACCACTGAGCCCCCCTCCCCTAAGCCCACACGCCGTTCACAAGCTGCAACCTGACGGAGAGTGAGCGCGCCTCACTCAACAGATCGAAACCTGCGCGGTGACGTTTATCGGCAGATCACACGCTCGCTCCTTCTCTTACGTTCATGTCATCACACTTCCACCACATATATGTGACGAAATTGTGACGATTACGTGATGTTCTATTCGCGCTTTGATCCAAGAAACGCCTGCCCATTGACGTGAATCTCCCCTATGGCAACGATCAAGACGTTTGCTCACCTCCGCCCTTTCACAATCCTCAAAGATGGTCCATGATGAGTGATCCCTGTTGACCGCTGAGAATCTGCCTGTTTCATCAGTATGGGGATGCTTGGTTATAGGTTGATTCATGCGGAAAAGAGACTGAAATAGCATACGATTTTGCGTATTGACTACGCGCTTTCAAAGATCCGGAGGAGCTCTGAATATGGCAGAACCCGGTCACACCCTCACCCTGTTGGGAGCCGCCCTGGACCGTATCGTCAAACAGATACCCGGCGTCTCATCGCGAACGATTGTGATTTTCGTCCACACCGCCATGAGCAGTCCGAGAACGGTCAAGGAACTGGCGGACGAGTTGGATACCCCCTCGTCGGTGATTTTGAAATCGGCGACGGAGCTGCAACGCTCCTTTGGACTTATGACCATTGAGATGCCGGAAGGGGGCGTTGGCCCCTCGGCGCGCCGACTGGACCTCACAGCCAAGGGGAGAGAACTGGCGGCGATGCTGGATTCAATTCAGGTTTGATCTTTCAGACGATTGTCAAAACGAAAAGGCCGACGCTCTCACGAAGAGAGGTCGGCCTTTTCCGTTTAAAGCACCATCGAACTGTTTCAGAGTGTTGGATGTCAGAACAGTCTGAAACAGCGCGACTGTTTACCAGCGTGCCTTAAAGTCCTCATTTTCCGGGCAATCCTTGTGCTCACCATCGCACCAGGGTTGGTTCTTACTGGCGCCGCATCCGCAGCAGTAGAGATTCTCTTCCCGCTCAGCGGTGTAGGGGAAAGGCTCTACCGGCGTGCTCAACTTGGCATGGGCACCGGTGCAGAACGGGGGATCCTGCGACTGACCACAGCGGCAGATCACCACGGTTTCACCGACCCCGACCCGGATTGTAAACGGCTCTTTTCTCTTGTATTTATCATTCATAACATCTGTCCCTCTCAAAGTGACCGATCCTTCGCCCTGAACAGGCAGTTCCCACTTCTCACACGGCAGCAACCCCCTACTGCCTCATTCGCGTGCATACACTCACGTCTTCTCTCCCCTGACTTGACAGACACATTCTGTTCAGGATCTCCAATTTTACTCGGAGGGTATCGTGGCAGCCAACAATGGAAAAATCAAGCCTCTTTAAAGATAAGAACATCATGATAGTGTGAATATTATATTTAGAACACCCACTCTCTGTTCATATCCCACCTATTCGGTATCGGAAACCACTTGATAGGATTCGAATTGATTGGGTGCTGTGAACATGCCTTCAGGCACACTTCCAGCCCGTGCATGGGCTTTGCGGAAGGCGTCACTTCGGGTCCACGCTTCAAAGGCGTCTCGATCCTGCCAGAGCGTCATCACCACAAAGCGCCCCTCTTCACTCTCAGGACGCAGCACCATATTGCGAATGAAACCCTGCTCACCATCCACCAAACCGGCTCGATTGCGAAAACGCTCTTCGAAAGCGTCCCACTGGTCGGGAGCAACAGCAAAACGGTTCATGACCACGTACATCATGCCTCTCCTTTAGTGTTGATCATTTCTTATTGACGGAAATGCCGAGAATGCGGCCAATGGCATCCATATCAAGTGACTCTTGCAAAGTACGTGCGAGGCGATCAAACTCTTCGGATTGATGACGGACCACATCGATCCCCACACCTACTCCAGAAGCTCCTCTATCCATACCTGCCCACTCAAGAAGCGCGGCAAGAGCGTCAGGTTGGTCCATCAACCCATGAAGATAGCTTCCGAACACCAGCCCATCCTCAGACAGCGCACCGTGATCCCCCTCCTCAAGAATCATGGACGGTTCTGCAAGTGCTGCACCCGTGGAGACACCGGCATGGATCTCATACCCCTTCACGGCAGCATCACACCACGCCAGACGGCCCCTGTTTTCCACCACCCTCTTCTCACCTGTCAACAGGGTCTCCATCTCAAGAAACCCCAATCCACGGCTGGATCCCGGCGCACCCTCCACTCCGTCAGGATCATGCACGACATTACCAAGCATCTGAAATCCCCCACAGATTCCGACAACCCGACCACCATATCTCAGATGTCCGGCTATCGCCTCCGGCCAGCCATACCGCTTAAGCCATGCCAGATCCGCCCGCGTACTCTTGCTTCCGGGAAGAATGATCAGATCCGCCGGTGGAATCCTCTTCCCCGCCGCAACCCAGATCAGCTCCACCTCGGGATGCAGCCGGAGGGGGTCGAAATCGGTATGGTTGCTCAGGCGGGAGAGCCGTGGAACCACAACACGAAACCGCTCTCCCTCTTGTGCATCACCCGCGTTACCCAACGATGGATCGAAAAAACTGTCTTCAGCAGCATGGTGGAGATCGGTGACGAACGGCATCACGCCAAGGACCGGTTTTCCCGTCCGTTGCTGCAACCACTGCAATCCGGGCTGCAACAACGAAACATCACCACGAAACTTATTGATGATGAAACCGACGATGCGCTCCCGCTCCGCTTCGCTCAGAATCTCCATGGTGCCGACGCACTGGGCAAACACCCCACCCCTATCGATATCCCCCACCAAAACCACCGGGCAGTCTACCGCCTCGGCAAACCCCATATTGGCGATATCCCGCGCCCGAAGGTTAATCTCCGCCGGACTTCCCGCCCCCTCAACTACGATCACATCATGGCGCGCAGCCAAACGCCGGAATCCCTCCAGAGCGAACTGTTTTGCCACGGGTTTATAGTCGTGATAAGCCCGCGCATCGAGATTGGCCACGGGTCGGCCATGGATAATTACCTGCGATCCGGTGTCGCTGTTGGGCTTAAGTAGAATTGGGTTCATATCGGTGTGCGGCTCAAGCTCGCATGCCGCTGCCTGGATCGCCTGCGCACGACCGATTTCACCACCGTTCACGGCCACCGCACTGTTGAGCGCCATGTTCTGCGGTTTGTACGGTGCCACGGAAACACCCTGCTGAAAGAGCCAACGACAGAGCGCAGTCACAAGAACACTCTTACCCGCATCCGACTGGGTTCCCTGAACCATCAGGACCGCAGCCCTTTGCGCGCTATTCCGGCTGGGTTCAACGTCTGACACGCTCTTCACTCCCTATATGCTAAACGGGACACTGTCCCGCTGATAACAGACACGATAAACCACAACGATCCACCATACGACGCCATCCTACCAACGCTAATGAGTGGTGTGCGGCCACCATCACGTCCTTTCCATAGCTTTTCCAAGATCATACTTATCCGAATAGCCCCGAGGGGTCACCATAACTCCTGACTGAACAAAGGTGGTACTATTGCCGATAAGCAGCGTGGTCTGCATACCGATGGGATGAGTGAGCATGGTCGCGAGATCGGCAAGAGTTGTGGATTCACGCTCTCGTCCGGCAGCAGTTACAATAGCAACCGGTGTGTCAGGCGTTCGATGGTGAAGGAATATCGCCTGGGCCTGCACAATCTGCTCGGTTCGCTTGCGACTTTTGGGATTGTAGAGCGCGGTAACGAAATCAGCGGAAGCTGCGGCATGGAGACGTTTTTCGATCACCGTCCACGGCGTCAGGAGGTCGGAGAGGGAGATCGCACAGAAGTCATGGGTCAAAGGAGCACCGATACGTGAGGCACAGGAGAGAAGGGCCGTCACACCTGGGATGACTTCTACGGTCAGCCCCCCATCTGGACGCCATCCACTCTCCAGGAGCAGTTCATAGACAGGGCCGGCCATCCCATAGACACCGGCATCTCCGGAAGAGATAAGTGCGACCCGCTCTCCCTTACGCGCTCGCTTCAGGGCTTCTGCGCAGCGCTGAAGCTCTTGCATCATACCGCTACCGACCACTTTTTTTCCCGTCAGCCAGGGCGTTAGCAGTGCAAGATAGGTTTTGTAACCAACAATCACATCTGCTGACTCCAGAGCACTTCGCGCCCGAAGCGTCATCTCATCCGGAGCACCAGGACCAATACCGATGACCATCAGCTTTCCGGTACACATATGCGACACCCTTCTTGCGGACCAAAACGGTTCATCATGTCACTCCTCTTCACTCTCACAATGAGGCTGTCGATCAGAGGTGTGAGAATAGGGTTCTAAGCTGCTCCACGCAGGACGCGGACCCGTTCGATCCCTCTCTTGCTGCCATCGTTCGATAACGTCTGTAGGAATGGCTGCAATGGAGACGGTAACGTTCTTACCATCCTCTCCTCGATGCCGATATTTCTCCAGCAGAAGATTGGAGAGATCGGTCTCCGCCGCCAACAGGGCTGCCGCTTCGGAAACGGAGGGGGTTCCAACATACTTGCGTACCACCTCGGAAGGGCTGGGCACGCTCACCCGAGCCAGCTGTTCAGCCGGATACCAGAGAAAGGGAATGGACCAGGTCGTTGAGAGGAGAGTGAACGCAAGTTCATCCTGTTTCAGGGTAATAGAGGCAAAAAAGCGCACGCAATGCCGACCGACACCTACCTGCTGCAACGCCTTATCTACCGCCGTTTCCACACTGCCAGGAGCACACCCGCGATCACAACCCAGACCGATGGCGACAGAGGGTGACTGCTCACGCATTGGAGCTCTCCATGATATCTTCCGGTATGAGGTAGGCAACCATACGACCAGACCAAAGCTGGGAAAGCGCTTCCGGTGGCGGTGTACATCCGATCCAGAGAAGCGCCTGAAAGTGGCCGGGATCGGGATCACTCTCTGCATCAATAATGATGATGGACGCGGGCCACGGCTGATAGTCAGAACGCCAATCCGTCTCGCCATCCTGCTGAATCATCGCCACGGGTTGCCGGTTAACCACGGCCGCCGCAACGCGCGTCAACGTCTTGGAATCGCGCGTTAGACGCTGCCACCGATATTCCCGTCCCAGAATGTCCACCGGCAGAGTTTTCGTCACATCCGAGGCGGTAGTGACCACAGCCGTCGCTCCCAATGCTGACGCCAACCGCTCTGCCCAGAGGTTGGCGCCTCCAACATGACCGGAAACCACGGGAATGACGAATTGCCCCGCTTCATCGACGGAAAGAACCGCAGGATCGTCATACTTTGACACAAGACACGGCGCTATAATGCGTACTACGGCTCCCAACGCCAGGACAAACACAATCACATTGTAGCGACGAAACCAGTCAGCCGTGTGATCCCTGAGTGATCCCTCATACGGAACAGCCTCGATTTCATCGTGCCTCCCGTCCCAATGCGTCGCCTTGACGTAGCAGACCGGGGGCTCGACGCCAAAGGTCAGAAGATGAGCAGCGATGGTCCGTGCGATCTCTCCACCTCCCTGAGTCACGGCAATAATGGCGATACGCGCGCTCTTCCCTTCGTTGACACGGTTGGTTTTGTCAGGAGCGGCCATGTGATCCAACACCGGTGATGATCGCTAAGGAGAGATAGTGCACACCCTCTTCAGCGAGTTGCTCATGATTTCGAATCACCCGGCACTGTGGCGCACCGGCCTGTTCCACAAACACAGCATTCTCTTCTATACCTCGACGCTGTAACAGCTCGAGAAGGGGTTTCAATACCGGTTTAACCTTCATGAGTACAACGGTTTCAAAATGGTCGAGCGCGTGGTTGATCTTTTCCAATCCGACGGTTGCCGGAAGAATGGCCAGACACTCCTCACGTTCAGCCAAGACAACACCTGCAACAGCAGCAGAAGCGAAGGGTGAGGAGACGCCAGGGATCACAGTGACATCAATGGCAGGTTGCAGCGCTTTTACCTGCCGCGCGAGATACCCGAACGTGGCGAAGAAAGAGCCGTCCCCTTCGATAAGAAAGGCCACATCCCTCCCCTGCTCTAAGACCGTCAAGGTCTCCCGTGCAGCCTGTTTCCACGCGTTTTCCAGCGCAGCCCGATCACGCACCATGGGAAAGACGAGGGGCAGAGAGTGTGCTGGCGGCTCCAGGCCTCCCCGCAGAACGATCTCCAAAGCGTAACTGGTCGCCCCCACTTTTTTAACCGGCCACGCCCAGCACTCCGTCTCTTCCAATGCCTGCCATCCCGCCCGTGTGATCCATCCTGGGTCCCCCGGACCCAATGAGACCGCTGTCAATCTGCCATACGAGGATTCTTGCGTCGCCATGATGCCCTACCCTTTCTCAACGGTAACAACCCACACCGGCGTTTCAGGCATTAAACGGTGCATCTCCAGGATGGGACGGGAACGGGCAACCGAAATCTGCGATAAACGCCAGGGTATGGTGAGCGCTTTCAGAGTATCCAGAGTGGTATTGAGATTCTCCAGCGCAATGAAGTTCATCACCAGCCGACCACCTGGAAGGAGCCGTTGATAACAGAGACGAATCAAGGCGATAAGCCGCCCTCCGGAACCACCGATGAAGATGGCGTCGGGATCGGGCCAGGTCTCCATGGTCTCGTCAGGGGCCGCGCCTTCAACCAGTTGGTAGTTACGCACCCCGAGACGTTGCCGGTTGGCCTCGATCCAGCGCAGACGATCCGGGTGTTTTTCGATGGCAAAGACTGCGCCCTGATCTGCCATTCTAGCCGCTTCGAGACCAACACTGCCGGAACCCGCTCCGATATCCCACACGATGCTCTGCCTGCGCAGACCCATTTCGGCGAGTGCCACGGCGCGAATCTCCTTTCGTGTCACCAATCCCGGTGGACCACCCGTCACAGTGGGACCATCACCACGAAGATAGTCAGCGTCTTCCAAACCAATAAGCGGCAGAGAGAGAGAGACGGATGCGGAACCGTTCCGTGATGCATCCGAAAGACGTTCTACGATAGCGATATTCGGCGTGCGAAACCGTTCTTCTGCGGCATGAACCGGTGTGAGGTCACGAAAACGCATCTCTTCTGGACGACCAATATTTTCAACCACATGAAGAAGGAAGTGATCGGCCCACCCTTCCGTAATCAGGAGACGGGCAATGCGATCAGGGCCGTTGTCAGGACTGGTAAACACTCCAACCAACTGCTCCCGCTGCACACTTTTCCACAGGGGGTAAAGTGCGTGCTCTTCGTCGGAGTCCCGTTGCCACTCGCCGCTCTCGCGGCTGTGAATGGAGACTCTGGCAGCACCGGACCACGACTTTGTGAGTGCCTCGAAGGCACGCTGCATGGTAGAGGGCGCTCCCAGAACCCGAAAACTCCCCTCGGGCATCTTTCTGGAGAGGTAGGCGCCGATGCCGTAACAGAGAGGATCTCCTGTTGCCAGAACCACAACTAAACCACCCTGATCCACCGTCTCGTTGATCCACTCCGGCACTTTGGCGATGCGTCCGGCCAGAGGAACGCGCTCCGCTGCATCGGGGATCAGTGAGCGGAACTGAAACAGGAAACGGGTATCGGCAATGACACGATCCGCTTTGGTCAAAATGCGAACTGCTCGGGGTGTCATGGACTCCAGACCGTCGTCTAGAACGCCGA
>JADGBX010000117.1 GCA_015231265.1 Magnetococcales bacterium
AGGCGGTCGCCCAATCTGAGGATAACGCTGTCCATCTCCTGGACCATCGCCTGTTGATTCTTTCGGTTGGCTTGCAGCAGGGTTTCGGTATCCGGCGTGCTCGGTTCTTCTGCAGATGTTGCGGCTCGTTTCTCTTCCGCACTCTCCTCCTGCTGTATCCGTCGCTCCTGCAACTGCTCCAGAGTCTCCAGACGATTGGTCAAACCACTCAATCGATCCGCCAGCGATGACATGGGCTCGGTGAGCTGAGAGGTTGCCCCCTCAACGCGCTCATCCAGAGAAGAGAGTGTGTTGAAACGCTGTTCGAGGCTGGCCAACGGCTCCCGAAGCGCTTCTACTGCCACGGTGAGGCGCTTGATTGTCTCTTTGCCGCTGAGAGACTCCTGCACAGAGGAGAGGCGTTCGGCGATATTGCCAAAGGCGTCGGGCAACTGCGTCAGGGTGTCGAGGGGAGCCAGCCTCTCCTGAAGCTGATTGATGCGCTCTTCGAGGGTGGAAAGGCCGGCGGGTTCGGCGTGCTGATGGGGGGTGGTCGTCGGAGAAGCACCGGAGAGCGGATCTGCCGGTGTCGTGGAGAGGGCGTGACCCGTCTCCAATCCGGCGGCGATCTTCTCCATAAGATTGAAGAGCTGTGCCCGTTCCTGCATCGACTCTCGACGCAGCTCCGCCATCTCACTGCCCAGGGAGTCCAGTACGTCGGCCATCTCCGCCGCACCGGTCATCCACGACTCCTGCCTTCCTGCCTCCTGCGTCAGCGTCGAGCGTTCCGCTTCCAGATCGGCCAAAGGTTTCTGCATGGAGTCGGCGACCCCTTCACGCACCGCTGATCCCAGTGCCGACGGCAGGGCAGCGCGCTCGGCAGAGAGAATCTTGCCCAGTGAGCGGACACCACTCTGTAACGCATCCCGCATCTCCATGAAGCTGTGCCCCTGGGTATCCATGGAGGTGTTGAGGCGTTTGAGCGCTTCTGTCAGTGCCGGATCCGCGGAAGCGGTTTCGCCGCCTGCCCCCACAGCCGCCGTGCCACCACCCTGACCGATGCCGTGGACCAATCTTGAAAGATAGTCGCTCTCGGCACCCGCTTCAAACAGCGAATCGATCAAGGTTTGAAGTCGACCAATCTGTGCATAGCGCCAGTGGAGAATCAACTTCTCGATCACCGTGACGACAATCGCCGTGGAGATGGCAAAAAACGAGGCAACAAAAGCGGTCGAGACACCGGTGAAGAGATTCTTGAGCTGGAGGGTCACCTGGTCCGGTGCCACGGTGGGATTGAATTCGGTCAACCCGAGCAGAATACCGGCAAAGGTGCTGACGATCCCGGCACCGGTGAGCATGCCGGGCAGATGTCGGAAGAACTCCACCCGCATGGGGGTATCGACCAGATTGGCGGTATTGAAGTGGACTTCAGCCGGAAACGTTGCTCGGTAGAGCACGCGTCCTTCCGAAGAGATGGAGTCCGGGTGGCGTTGTCGGTGCAGGGTGTGCACGAAATCGCGCCACTGACGAGTGAAGAGGGGGTAGTAGAACCAGGACATGCGGTCCAGGCGGCGATTGGCATTTTCAAACAGCCTGGAACGAACCGCAGCGCGCAGGCTGCGACCGATGAATATGATGCGCAGAGTGTCGAGAAAGCCCTGCCAGATATATCCCAAAGAGAAAAAGACCAAAAACCCGGCAAGAATACCAAAAAGGGTCGTAATGATCGGCACATCCGCCTGATGGGTCAGCGGCTGAGAGAGAAACAGAGGCAGCGGTAGCGTTGAGAGCAGATCAGGCGCTTGCTCGGCAACCGTGAAGCCTGCCATCACCGACACACCGAGCAGCAGCGCCAACCAAGCCAGTGAAAATAACGATGATGATATGACGGATAACCGTTCCATCCCACACCCCTGCAACTCACAATAAGATCAAGGCGTTCCCGAAACCGGTCAGTCGTTCCGAGCTCTACCACGACGACGCGCTGAATTCTCAACAGCTCAGTCACGAGCCGTTAATAGGAGAATTCCCCCGTTTCCCAATCCCACATGGTGTCTCAGGAGTGGTCCTGTTGTACAGGGCTCATGCGATCAATCCTGCAACCCGAGTTGAAGAGATGCTCGAATAGTGACCATGCCACTGGCTCGACAGCGGTTTCCTGCCATGAAATATCGGCCATATATATAGCTTATGATTAATTAATAGGCATGTCGGTCTTGTGGTGATTATTGGGCAGTGTGTTTGTGATTAATTATTGAGCATAGTCAGGATCAAGAAGAAGGCATGCATGAATATAATCTAGCTTAATCAATGATATGTAAGTTTTGGCACGCGTAGTGTATAGATGTGACGTAAGTGGCAAGCGAAGGGTCGTTTCCACTCTACGAAAAAGATACATGGCGTGATGCTGTGTAGCCGTTGATTCGCGTTCCCGGATTTTCCCCTCCTTGCCCGGGGACGCCTTTTTTTGAAATGAACTGCAAGGTGTGGCAATTCGTCGGGAACCGGACATGCGATCAAGGACCGAGACTCTTATGACCATCAGGAAGGAGAATACGTGATGAAATGGGTAACCGCCATCATCAAACCATTCAAACAGGATGAAGTCCGAGAGGCACTGACTGCCGCGGGTATCCAAGGACTCACCGTGACGGAAGTACGCGGTTTCGGACGCCAGAAAGGGCATACCGAACTCTACCGTGGTGCAGAGTATCAGGTTGATTTTTTGCCGAAGCTGAAGGTTGAGATCGCTGTGGATGATTCCCAGCTCGATGCTGCGATCGAAGCGATCCAGAAGGGTGCCCGTACCGGTAAGATCGGTGACGGCAAAATTTTTGTGATGGATCTGGAACAGGCGGTACGGATTCGTACCGGTGAAACAGGCGGTGATGTCCTCTAAACAGACGCGTTCAAGCACGACGCTGAAGGAATATCCACGTCCAAGGAGATATGGAATGAAGCTGAGTAAAAAACTGTTGTCGGGCGCGCTGGCCATGGCGCCTACCCTACTGATACCCACGCTGGCTCACGCCGATACATTGAATAGCGGCGATACTGCCTGGATGATCACGGCCACGGCACTGGTGCTCTTCATGACCATCCCGGGCCTCTCTCTTTTCTATGCAGGTTTGGTTCGCAACAAGAACGTTTTGTCGGTGTTGATGCAGTGTTTTGCACTCACCGCGCTCATGTCCATCCTCTGGATGGCCTACGGTTACAGCCTCGCCTTCAGCGATGGCGGCTCGATGAATGACTGGATCGGAAGCCTGGATAAGGCTTTCTTCAGCGGTGTGACGGTGGATTCTCTCTCCGGCACGATTCCGGAGTCGGTCTTTGCCACCTTCCAGATGACCTTCGTGATCATCACCCCGGCTCTGATCGTCGGTGCTTTTGCCGAGCGTATGAAGTTCTCCGCCATGCTGCTCTTCATGATCGCATGGGTCACCCTTGTCTATCTGCCTGTCTGCCACTGGGTATGGGGCGGCGGTTGGATGGCTGCTGACGGTGTGCTCGACTTCGCCGGTGGTACGGTGGTGCATATCAACGCTGGTGTGGCCGGCTTGGTTGCAGCGATGGTGCTTGGTAAACGTAAAGGCTATCCCACCACGCCGATGCCTCCTCACAATCTGCCCATGACCGTTACCGGTGCCGGTATGCTGTGGGTGGGTTGGTTCGGATTCAACGCTGGCTCTGAGCTTGCTGCTGACGGAACCGCCGGTATGGCGATGCTGGTCACCCAGTTGGCGACGGCTGCTGCTGCTCTGACCTGGATGTTCGTCGAGTGGATCGGACACGGCAAACCCAGCGCTCTCGGTCTGGTGACCGGTGCTGTTGCCGGTCTGGTGGCCATCACCCCGGCTTCCGGTACGGCTGGCCCGATTGGCGCGCTGATCATCGGCGTCTCCTCCGGCTTCATCTGCTTCCTGGGAGCGACTACCATCAAACGCAAGATGGGTTACGACGACTCTCTCGACGCATTCGGTGTTCACGGTATCGGCGGTATCGTCGGTGCGATCCTCACCGGTGTCTGCGCTGCGCCTGCTCTCGGCGGTGCCGGCCTCACCGAAGGGTTCACCATGGGTACCCAGGTGTTCGCTCAGACCAAGAGTGTGATCGTCACGATTCTCTACTCCGGTATCCTCTCCTTCATCATCCTCAAGATCGTCGACGTCATTGTCGGCCTGCGGGTGACCGAAGAGAACGAGACCATCGGCCTTGACATCACCGAGCACGGTGAGCGGGGTTACAACAACTGAGTGTTGCTTGGCTGACACCAGTTGCAAAACAACCGGCCGTCTCTCAGGAGACGGTCGGGTCTCACGAAAAACGCCGGGGCATCTCAACCCCGGCGTTTTAGTGCGAAAAAGAGGTGTGTTTCTCGCGCACTACGCACCACAAGATCCTCATCAATTTATTAAGAAGAACAGAAGATGAACGCTTCACCCCGCACCGTGCGCCGTGCAGATGAAACAACGATCAGACATCGTCTTTTAGCGCGAAATAGGTTACATATGTGCGTGCAGAAGACCGGTTCGAAATAATCAATCTTTTTGGAAAGCGTGCACCCCTTTTTTAGAATGCATGCAGTAGGCCAGAGCAATGGACGCTTTTACTCCCACACTATGTAAGGTTGGGGTTGATCCCTTTGAGGATATTCCCGCCGTTCACGTTCCTGATGACCGTTCGATCATGGCAACGGCACCATTCGGAAACAGCACGATCACCAGCGCCTTTCAGCCCATATTCAGTTTTTCACACCGCCGAGTCGTAGGGTTTGAAGGGCTGGTGCGAGGAAGAGATTCATCCGGGAATCCCCTTAGTCCGGCGGACATCTTCGGGTCGATCTCTACGCCCAACGAGACGCTCTATCTGGATCGCATCTGCCGCCATCTGCACGTCTGCAACATGCAGCGTCTGGAGGATGTGGAAAAGACATGGTTGTTCATCAATATCAACCCGCACGTGATTCTCGACGGCAAGCGCACCGGCTCCTTTTTCACGCCGACACTGCTTGAACGGACGGGATTCCCTGCCAATCGGTTGGTGATTGAGATCCTGGAGAAGGAGATTCAGGACGAAGGGTTGATGGAGGAGGCGGTTACCCACTACCGGGAGATGGGGTGTCTGGTGGCCATCGATGATTTCGGGGCCGGTGCTTCCAATTTTGATCGGATCTGGAAGTTCAAACCGGATATCGTCAAGTTGGATCGCTCCCTGATCGTCAATGCCGAGAACAATACCCGTGCCCGCCGCATCCTGCCCAGTCTGGTCTCACTGCTCCATGAAGCGGCCTGTCTGGTACTGCTCGAAGGGGTGGAGACCGAAGATCAGGCCCTGATGACCATGGATGCCGATGTGGATATGGTGCAAGGTTTCCACTTTGCCCGTCCCCAGAGCTTGCCGGAGCGGGTACACACCGGCCCGCCTCCGGGAATCGACTCTCTGGCGGGTCGTTTGCGTGAGGATACCGAGAAGAGTTCCCGCAAGCAGTTTGCCGACTTGTCCCGTTACCTTGGTGATTTCTGGGAGAGTGCTCACTCTGCCTGTGTCGACGGCACCACCTGTGATGAGTTCCTTTCCAACCCCCGTGTGCGTCGCTGTTTTGCTCTGGATGATCTCGGTGGGCAGACCGAGCGGAACATGGTAGCCGAAGAGCAAATTGCCGACAGTGATCCCCGCTTTGAACCTATCAAAGATGCTCGCGGTGCCGACTGGTCCAGGCGGGCCTACTTTCGACGCGCATTGAGCCGACCAGGGGAAGTCCAGGTGACAGGACCCTATCTCTCTCTGCCCGATGCGACGATGTGCGTGACACTCTCACTCGCCTTGAAGGTTGGCGAGAGCACGCGGGTGTTCTGCTGCGATCTCGACTGGGAAGAAGGTGGACAAACCTCTCTGATCACCGGATCCATGGGACCATGGCCAAGAAACGCATGATCCGTTTTGTTGCCTGTTGATATTTTTTCCCAACACTTTCAAGTAATGGTTGCTGTTCCCTTCGAAGCCTAACACAATGGTTGGCACTGAGAGTCAACTGTGGGGGTGCTATGGCTGGGGAAACCTTTAACTGTCCGGTCTGCGGTGGAAAACCCGCACGAATCTACATGTGCAACGCCTGTAGTGAAGTGCGTTGTGGACTCAATACCTGTCTTGGTAGCAAAGCAAATGAAGAAGGTTGGGCAGGGGGTGCAACACAGTGTCGTCACTGCGGGAAAGGGCGTTACACTCAGATGGCTGTGCTCAGTAAGGAGATGGATGCGTTTACCCGAGCGTGGAAAAAGAAGAATAAAAAGAAGAAAAAAAAGAGAGACACCACCAATCAAGATGACGATTCGTGAACACTCTTCGTATGCTTTGAGTCGAATGAAGTGCCCTTTGCCGTGAGGAGAGGTTATGGAAGCGTGGTTGTTGACCAATGAGGTAGCGGTACGGCTCTTCTTTTTCTTTGGTGTGCTGGGAATCGTCGCTTTGTGGGAGTTCTTCGCACCGCAACGACAACGGCAGCGTTCCGTTCTGTTCCGTTGGTTTAACAATCTTGGTTTGGTGTTCCTCAACTCTGCAGTGTTGCGTTGGCTCTTTCCCATGGCGGCGGTGGCCTTTGCATCAGTGGCTACCGAGCGGGGCTGGGGTTTGCTGAATCTCCTCGATCCCCATCCGGCCTTTGCGTTTCTGGTCAGTGTTCTCCTGCTCGATCTGGCGATCTACCTTCAGCATGTGCTGTTCCATGCGGTTCCGGCTTTCTGGCGGCTGCATCGGGTGCACCATGCCGATGTGGATTATGACGTGACCACCGGAGCCCGTTTTCACACCATCGAGATCATCCTCTCCATGGGGATCAAATTTGCCGTGATCGCCGTGCTCGGACCGCAGGCGGTTGCCGTTCTGGTGTTCGAGATTCTGCTCAATGCTACGGCGATGTTCAACCACGGCAACATCTATCTGCCGAAGGAGATTGATCGAGTTCTGCGGCTTGTCGTGGTCACGCCGGATATGCATCGTGTTCACCACTCCGTACTGCCGGATGAGTGCAACTGCAATTTCGGTTTCAATCTACCCTGGTGGGACCGCTTGATGGGGACCTATCGGGAGGCGCCCATCAACGGTCAGCGTGGCATGATCATCGGCCTGAGCCGCTTCCGCAATCCGAACAACATCTGGCTCCATCGCATGTTGATGATCCCGTTTCGTCCCGAGTCGGGAGGATATGCCATCAACAGACGCTGGGATGATGTGTTTCCGGAAGGGGATGGGAAGAAAAGGTCCGAAGGTTCCGAAGAGGGGGATGAAACAGAGGGGGCGGGTAACGCTGAGACCTCCGAATAAGGAGCGGCTTGTGCCTGTCGTATTCACACTGTTGCAGAGTGCTTTCCCTTTTTAAGAGTCCGTTGCTTCTTCGGTAGAATTACCGTGGCGATCAATCCCCCATCATTACCATTTTTCAGTACCACATCACCCCCGTGAGCCCGGGCGATGTTGCGGGCGATAGAGAGCCCCAGTCCGGTACCACCGGTGTGGCGGTTTCGGGAGTCCTCCAGCCGGACAAACGGCTCGAAGACGCGCTCCAGATCCTGCGTCGGAATGCCCGGACCATTATCGGTGATGGTGATAAGGACCTTCTTCTTCTTCTGAACAGCCCCAATCCGTGCATGTCCGCCGTAGGCAACGGCATTCTGGATCAGGTTGGCCAGACAGCGCTTGATGCTTTGGGGCATGAGCAAAACCGGGTCGAGTGGGGGCAGATCCAGGCTCACGTCACTGTTGAGTTCATGGCAATCCTGCTGAATGGTCTCCAGAATCGCGGTGAGATCCACCCGTTGTGGCTTCTCCATACCCTCCATGCCACGAATGTAGTCCAGAGCCTCCACCGCCATGGACTCCATCTCCTCCAGATTGTGTATCAGTGCCGTACGCACCGTATCGTCATCGATCATCTCCGCCCGCAGACGCATGCGGGTGATGGGCGTTTTCAGATCGTGGGAGAGTGCTGCCAGAAGGTGGGTTCGCTCCTGAACGTAGCGTTGAATGCGGGCCTGCATGGTGTTGAACGCCTCGGCAGCGCGCCGTACCTCACGGGGACCGGTTTCGGTGATGGAAGGGCGGTTGATGTCGTGGCCGAGGCTCTCCGCTGCCCTGGCGAGAAGTGTCAGGGGTTGTGTCGCCAATCGCACCGCGATCACCGCCACTGCCACCAGCACCAGAAAGAGCATTCCCAGCGTCGTCAGCAGATTTTCCGGCCAGAGGAACAGCTCCTCGGGATGGTGGTTGCGAATCGCAGCCCAGCGACCATCACTGAGTTGTACCTGGGCCAGGACCGAGATGCCGCCCATGTCGATATCGGTGGGTGGTGATTCAGATTCGGCCTGTTTGTTGTTTGTATCGGGTTGAGCAACCGATTGTGAATCAGGTTTTGGAAGAGTCGTCGGTTGACTCTGAACCGTGGTCGGCGGTGTCTGAACGGGGTAGGGGGTGTTGAAACCCGGAGGATACGGGCCATATCCCGGGAAGGGAGAGAAGGGGGCTCTCTCTTGAGGAGATCTCCAACCCTCGGGAGAGGGATAGCCGGAGGGCGGCCATGCTCCTCGTCTCGTGACGGAGGGGGTTGGTGTGAAGGGGGTGGGCTCATCCGACCATGTTCCCCAGGGTGGGGAGGGGTGAGCAGCAGGATCGATGGGACCACTCTTGCCGTCATGCGTTGGAAGAGGAAATGGAGGCGCTCCATCAGGGACCGATCCACTCGGGAATACCCGTGGCGGTCCGAAGGGATAGGCAAAACCGGGATCACCTGGGACTGCGCCGGGGAAACCGTACCCTGCAGGAGGAAAAGGATAGG
>JADGBX010000118.1 GCA_015231265.1 Magnetococcales bacterium
TGAGGGTTTTGGCAGTTTGCGATAGAGTGTTCTGATACTGACACCCAGTTGCGTCGCCAGCGACTCCCTGTCCAGAGTGTGATGGCGGAGAACGTGCTGGAGATAGGCCTGCTCCACCTCCTCCAAGGTGAGAATCTCATCCAGGGTGAATTCGATTCTCTTCGATGCGTCGTGTTGGTGCGCGCCGGTGACGACGGTAGGCAGATGTTCCGGCAGAATGGTCGTCTGATCCATCATGATGACCGCACGTTCAAGGATGTTGAGCAGTTCACGGATATTGCCGGGATAGTCATACTGCTTCAACAACTGCATCGCAGCCGGAGAGACGGTGATCGTGTCGTTGCTGTCGCAGCGGGTCAGCATGGAGGAGATCAGGAGTTCAAGATCGTCCTGACGCTCCCGCAGCGGCGGCATCTGGATGGGAAAGGCGCCGATTCGGTAGTAGAGATCGGTTCGGAACGTCCCCTGTTCAATCATCTCCTCCAGAGTGCGATTGGTGGCGCAGATGAGCCGAAAATCGGAGTGGTGCGAGGTGACACCGCCGACCCGACGAAAGGTCTTGGTCTCCAGAAGGCGGAGCAGTTTCACCTGGAGAGTGAGAGGCACATCGCCGATCTCATCCAGAAACAGCGTGCCGCCGTGGGCCACCTCCACCAGGCCGCTCTTCCGGGCGAGCGCACCGGTAAACGCCCCCCGCTCATAACCGAACAGCTCGCTTTCGAACAGTGTCTCCGTCAGACCGGAACACTCCACGGGCACAAAGGGTTTGTTATAGCGCTGACTACCGTCATGAATGGCCCGTGCCGCCACCTCCTTGCCGGTGCCCGACTCGCCGGTCAACAGAACGGCAGCCCCTTTTCCGGCGACCCGGTTGATGAGATTCATGGTCTCCATGAAGCTGCTGCTGACACCCACCAGTCCCACGGGTGAGGGCATGGCGCTGGAGATCTGAATCGGGGTCAGAATCTCCAGCATGTAGGCCACCTCGCCGTCATCATCGAAGATGGGAAACACCTCCACATCCACATGTTCACGCCCCTCCGACGAGAGATGCACGTGCAGCAGACGCTGTGACTGGCCGCTGTTGATGCAGTCGGTGACCGGACAGTGCTCCCCCTCCTGATCGCAGGGTCGTGTGTAGTCGTGGGAGATCTCGTAGCACCGTGAGCGCCCCAGAGCGACCCGATCTCCATAGACGGCACGGTAGTGGGAGTTGACGGCGTGGATCCGATACGCCTTGTCGAGAATGATGGCCGGAACCCTGTGCATCTCCAGAATTCTATCGATGTCCAAGACGTTGAGTCGTTCGGAATCCATGGTGTGACCTGCCTGGTTGGATCGTGAGCGCCGTCGCACATGCCATTTATGACAATAGCCGATGCAGAGTCTGCCAATAGTGTCATGCGCTGGGTGCGTTTTCAATGATGACGCGCAGGAACAGCCAGGCGCGACTATTATTTATATCAATTAATTCAACGTTTTTTACATATTATTGCAGAGGGTACAGATCCAGGCACGCCCTGTGCAGAGTGTCAAAGTGTTGGCAGATCATGCGTGACGCTCAAGAGAAATGATTGAAGGGGATTCCAACCATGTCCTGGCGCTTTCCGAAGCTCACCCGTCGCCGGTTTATTCAGGCCAGTAGTGGCACTGCTGCCGGTATGACGCTGATGCAGACACCGATATTCTCCAATAACTCCGAGGCTGAAGCATCGGCCAAGGAGAGCGAGGAGGTGACGCAGAGCATCTGCAATTTCTGTTCATCGCTCTGTAATGTCCAGGTGACCAGCCGAACCGAAGGCGGTGTCAAGCGCATCGTCAAGCTGGACGGCAACCCCCACTCGACGCTCAACCGGGGCAAGATGTGCGCCCGCGGTCAAGCCGGTCTCCGACAGGTGTACGATGTGGACCGCATCAAGACACCGTTGATTCGGGTCGAGGGCAGCAAGCGGGGCGAGGGCCGTTTCCGAGCCGCCACCTGGGAGGAGGCGTGGGCCTACATCGACGGCAAGAACAAAAAGGCCAAGATCCAGCCCTGGGAGTGGACCATGGTCGGGGGCTGGACCTCCTGTGTCTTCTACATGTACTGGGCGGTGCCGTTCGCCATTGCCAACGGCGTGCCCAATCTGATCGCCTCGCCCATGCAGCACTGTGTCGCCTCGGGCCATCTCGGCACCGATTCGGTCACCGGCAACTTCAATATCCACGACGAAGTCCTGCCCGACTACGACAACGCCAACTATATTCTCTTTGTTGCCAACAACGCCTCCATCGGCGCGGTCTCCACCTCGCGCATGGTGCGGTTCGCCACCGGACGCAAGCGGGGCGCACGGGTGGTGGCGCTGGACTCCCGAGTCTCCGAGACCGCCGCCAAAGCCGATGAGATGATTCTGATCCGGCCCGGCACCGATCTCGATTTTCTGCTGGCGATGATGCACGTCATCCTGGAAGAGCAGCTCTACGACGCCCCCTTCCTGCAAAACCACACCAACATGCCGTTCCTCCTGAGCAAAGGCGAAGACGGCCAGTGGCAGGTGGCGATGGATGAGAAGAAACAGCCTCAGGTGTTCGACGAGGTGAGCAGAGAGATCGTCTCCCTGCCCGCCTTCCACAACGACAATCGCAAGACGGTGGACGGGCAGCGTGTGGTTCCGGCCTTGTCGGTTCCGGTGGGTTTGACCGACAGCGCCGGCGCGTCGGTGATGACGGTGCTACAGGCTCAGACCGCCGAGATCATGGACAACACCCCCCAGGCCGCCGAGAAGACCACCGGCATCTCACACCATGTGATCACCCGTATCGCCCGCGAGTTCGCTCGGGCGGGACGGCCCATCATCGATCCCGGCTGGCACGGCGCCCGTTACGGCAACATCAACATGTTGCGGCGGGTGCAGGCGATGCTGCAAGGTCTGGTAGGCGGCATCGACCGCGAGGGCGGCTGGATGATGAGCGGTGAGTACCACCACAAGGTGGGCCACTGGATCGAGTCGATGAAACAGAAGAAATCCCCCGGTCCGCTGATGACCTCCATGGCGGGGGTGCCGTTCGTGGGTGAGCTGGTCAAGGCGCTCTCCAACGGCAAGACCTTCCCCCACGGCAAACCGGCCTGGGCCTTTGCCTTTACCGCCCAGGAGCGCAAGGCGGGACGGCGGGGCGTGGCGGTACCGGCCATGGCCGACACCGGCTTGATGGAAGCGGTCAAAGGGGAGCTGGAGTACGACGGCGAACCCTACCGGGCACGGGCGCTCATCATCAACGCCGCCAACCCGATCCGCCACTACTACCCCGACACCCACTGGAAGGAGATCCTCACCCACGACAACATGGAGCTGGTGATCGCCATCGACGTGCTGCCGTCGGACACGGTCCCCTATGCCGACGTGGTGCTGCCCAACCCCACCTACCTGGAGAGGGACGAGCCGACTCTCTACGGCAACGGCGTCAACCACGATCTGATGCTGGCCACCCGCTTCAAGGCGATCGACCCCATCTACGACACGGTGGAGACGCCGGACATTCTGCTCAAGATGAGCGAGATCATCAGCGGCACCACCGACAACTTCATCGGTGCCCTGGAGCAGATGAGCGGCATCTCCGCCAAGGAGACCATGACCCGCTACGCCGAGTACAAGGCCAAGGGAGAGAAGAGCCCCTACTCCAAAGCGTGTCGGGATGCGGCGTTCATCGCCGGGGCCAAGAAGGCCCACACCACCCCGGAGGAGCTGGAGAAGGGTCTGGCGCAACGGGGCGTCTACATGGAGCAGACCAAGGAGCAGATTCTCGACCACTACGCCATGCCCAGAAAAATCCCCATGCCCACCTCCAGTGGCCGACTGGAGTTCTACAGCACCCTGATGGTCTGGTTGCAGGGCGGCATGGGAGGACGCGGGCCGGAGTTCAACCTGCTGGCGGGCAACATTCCGGCCCAGTGCCGCGAAAACGCCACCATGGCCGATCCGCTGGAGAAGGACGAGTTCTACTTCACCTACGGCAAGACGCCCACCGTCTCCTACGGCTCCACCAACAGCAACAACCCGGTGCTGGCGGCGATCAACCGGTTCAAGCGGGACATCTACACCGGCGTCTGGATCCACAACGACCGGGCCGAGGCGCTGGGCATCGTCTCCGGGGATCGGATTCGGATCACCAACGTGCTCTCCGGCCAGAAAGCGGAGGGAGAGGCGTTCGTCACCCGGCAGGTGCACAGCGATGCGATCTTCATGCACTCGTCGTTCGGGGTGGAGAACAAGGCGCTGCGGCTCAGTCACGGTCTGGGTACCGCCACCAACAAACTGATCCCCTATTTTATCGAACCGGTCGTGGCTGGATTCCGCTCCCAGGAGTTCACGGTACGGATTGAGAAGGTTTGAATCGAGGAGTGAATGATGGCCCATTACGTGATGGTGATCGATCTCAATACCTGCGTCGGCTGCAACGCCTGCATGGCGGCCTGCTCGCTGGAGAACCAGACCCCGGTCTGGTCCGACGAATGGCGCACCTACGTCCATGACCGGGAGGTGGGCAAAGGACGCAGCGTCCGCCGCCACTTCATCCCCCGGCTCTGCAACCACTGTGAGAACCCCCCCTGCATGACGGTCTGCCCTACCGGCGCCACCTATCGCGGGGTGGGCGGCACGGTGCAGGTGGAAGAGGATCTCTGCATGGGGTGTCAGGCGTGCGCACTGGCCTGCCCCTACGATGCACGCTACCCGTTCACCAACGAGGACATGAAGGAGGGTGAGGCGTACTACGGGACGCTGAAACGGAGCTCCTCCAGCATGGACAAGTGCTCCTTCTGCGAGCATCGCATCAAAGAGGGCAAGCAGCCCGCCTGTGTTCAGACCTGTGTCGGATACTCCCGCATGTTCGGGGATCTGGACAACCCCGGCCACCCGGTCACCGAACTGATCAAGAGCGGCAAGGCACAGCCGCTGCTCGGTCATCTGGGCACCCGTCCCAGTGTCTACTACATTCCGCAGAAGTGAGGGCGC
Organism: Magnetococcales bacterium; assembly: GCA_015231265.1. Classification (GTDB taxonomy): domain Bacteria; phylum Pseudomonadota; class Magnetococcia; order Magnetococcales; family JADGBX01; genus JADGBX01. The sequence continues at coordinate 4,992 of JADGBX010000118.1, forward strand.
CGACATGGAACTGATGACCTACTCGACACAGACGCTCTGGACCTGGTGGTTTGCGGTCTACCTCTTTCTCGGCGGCATGGGCGCGGCGGTGGTGGCGGTGAGCTTCATCACCCATCGCCATCTCAGCGAAAGCAGAAATCTGGTCATGTGGGGCGCACTCTCCGGCGTCGCCATGATGGCAGCGGGTTCCGGCATGCTCTTCATCCATCTGATGGACAAATGGGCCGCCATCTACATTCTCACCCCCTGGGGAATCTTCCAAAAACCGGACGCCTGGATCGCCTGGGGTTCGCAGTTCATCGTCTGGTTGCAGATTGCCGCCATTCTCTATGCCCTGCCCTACATGGTGACCTCCCGACGGCTGCTGGCCATGCCGCTGGTGGGGTCGATTCTCAAAATGGGGCTGATGACCAAGGTGGCCGCCTTCGCAGAGCGGAGCCACGGCTTCTGGGGGTGGGTCTCCATCCTTGCCGGACTGGGCACGGTGGTCTACACCGGCCTGCTGTTGCAGAGTTTCCCGGCGGTGGTGTTGTGGCACAATCCTGCGCTACCGATTCTCTTCACGGTGTCGGCGCTCTCCACGGCGATGGCGTGGTTGTTGATCGTGATGTACCTCTTTCTGGGCGACAGCGTCGAACAGCGCATCCGCGCGCTCTATGAGCGGGTCGATCTCGGTCTGATCACGGCGGAGTTGATCATCATCTTCTCCTTTTTCAACTACACCCTCTCCGGCTCGGAAGCGGGCTATCGCTCGGCACAGATGCTCTGGAACGACGCCGGTTGGCTGTTCGGATTCATCGGCATCGGACTGGTGGTGCCGTTGATCATCGAGTTCAAGTGCGTCTTCGGATCGTGGGGAGGCAAGCGGACGGTGATCCCGGCTTCGCTCTGCGTGCTGACCGGGGGATATCTGCTGCGCCACTACTTCATGGCGGCGGGCGTCTACGCCTATCCGTGGTGAGGAGCGCATCATGAACCTCGACCCGGAACGGCTGCGAACCCTGGCCCTGCTGCTGGCCTCACCGGATGCGGAGTCCCGCACCGTGCTCGGGGATCTGGCCCGAAACCAACCCTGGCTGCAACCGGGCGTGGAACCGCTGGCGACAGTGGCGTTGGAGAGGTGGCAGGAGGAGCACACCCGGCTCTTCATCAACGGCTTCCCCAAGGTGGTGGCGTCGCCCTTTGCGTCGGCCTGGACCCGGCAGGGAGCGTCGGGCGAGGTGCAGCAGAAGATCGGGCTGCTCTACGCCGAAGCGGGTGTCACCGCCCAGGATCTGCCGCCGGACTATCTCGGCAGCCTGTTGGAGTGTGCCGCCCTGCTGACCGAACGCAACCAACTCGGAGATGCGGCGCTGCTTGAACGGCTGCTGCACAGCCATCTGCTGCCGTGGTTGCAGGCGTTCACAACGGCGCTGGAGCAGGGTACCGACATGGCGCTCTACCGGCTGTTGGCCCGGACCCTTGCTCGGGATCTGGTGCAGGAGCAGGCCGCATGACCACCTCCCACGCCGATCAGGCAGACCGCGCCGACGCCCTCTGGGTCGAGGCAGTGGTCGATCACTACCGGCAGGTCGCCCGTGAGGCGGAGTCGGTGATTCCGGAGCTGGACCGGCTGGAGAGCTGGGCCGAGTTTGGTGTGGAGGCGCGGGCGTTCCGGCGTCAAGATTCATGGCGCATGGTGTTGATTCTGGCGCCGTGGATGCTCTGTCGGCTGCTGCAACCGGTGCGGGAATCCACCCTGACGCAGCCACCGTGGACCGGGTTGACGCCCGCCACCGGCATGGCGCTGGGGCCGGTGGGCACGGTGTCGCTCATGGAGCGGCAGATCTCCGCCCATCTTCAGAGTCATCCCGCTCTGGGGCGGTTTCTGATCCAGCCGCTGATCAGTGGTTTAACCCCCTACGCCACACCGGACGACGCCTTCCACGCCTGGTCGGAGGTGATCCGCACCCGCGAGAAGATCCGTACCGAACGGGGCATCTCCTGTCAGTGGCAACAGTCGGTATCGCGTCGGGAGATGTTCGGCGGCCTGTTCGCTGGACGGGCCGGTTGAGAGGGTGGCGCGGAATGGCGCTTTTGGCCGTGATACGGAAAACACACCTTACGACCAAACCCCCCTTCCGCCACCGGCTCTCGCTTTGAAGAAACACCATCCATTCATCACGCGCACTGCACGGAGGAGTCCCATCATGAAAGCCCGGAGACGTTCATCGGTACTGGTTGCTGCTGTTCTGGTTGCAGGGTACTGCCTGCCCGGCATGGCCGATGTTTCCAAGGAGGTTGATCCCGGTTTCCGACAGGCGATCGTAGCCGGGAATCTGACTGCCGTGAAAAAGGCGGTGGAGACCGGCGCGGCCATCGATGCCCCGAGCCGCAGCGGCATGACCCCGCTGATGCTGGCCGCTCAGGAGGGCCAAGCCGCCATCGCCGCCCTGCTGTTGGAGAAGGGTGCCGCCATCGACACCTTCCACCCTCGGGCGGGATGTACGGCGCTCATTCTGGCGGCGGAGTGGCTGCACGCCGATGTGGTGAAGGTTCTGCTGGACAAAGGGGCCGACATCAACGCGCTGTCACCGAACCAATGGAACCCCCTGCTCAAAGTGGCCCGTATGGAGCTGAAAGATGCCGCCGACCGAGCCAAACAGGGACCGATGATTCAGCAGTTGATCGCCGGGGGTGCCGATGTCAACGCAGTCAACGCCAAGCGACGGACCGCTCTGCATCTGGTGGCGCAGAGCGGCCAGAGTGATCTGGCCCGACTGCTGGTGGAGAACACGGCCGACATCAATCTCCAGGACAAGAACGGCAACACGCCGTTGATGCTGGCCGCCGAGAAAGGGCACGGCGAGGTTGTCCAACTTCTGCTGGACAAAGGGGCCGGGCTCTCCCGCAGTCATGAGTGCGGCTGCACCGCCATGCTCATGGCCGCCGAGGCGGGACATGCCGAGATCGTCAAAACGCTGCTCAACGCGGGGTCGGATATCCACGTCAAGAACGAAGACGGCATGACGGCCTTGATGCTCGCCTCGAAAAACGGCCATCTGGAGACGGTGCACCTGCTGCTCAAGAAGGGCGCCCGCGTCAATGAGATGAACAACGAAGGCGCCACCGCCCGCCTGCTGGCGCTGGAGAGCAATCAGGATGCCGTGGAGCATGTTCTGAAGGATGCCAATGGTCGCTGTTACTGACGGCTGACGCTTCCACGCCGAGTCGGCAGATGTCGTTCATGACCTCTGCCGACTCGGAACGGCTTTGCCCCAACACGGAGTGGATCAGGACTCGTGATGTTCGCACACGCCATCTCGGAGTGGACACCATGCCTAAACGGAGCCCCATCACCATCACCACGGAGAACCACGTCGAAATCCGCGCCCATCTCCACCATCTGACCGACACCTTCCAGTGCAACATGGAGCGGTGGGTGCTGGATCGGTTGGAGGCGATTCCCCAGGATGGTTCCGCCGCGTCGATTCAGGCGTTGCAGACGTGGGTCGATCTCTACATGACGCCGGTGATGCGGGAACGTCTGCTCGCCTGGCACCGAGAGCGGAATCATGACAACGGGGCGTCCATCGAGTGAACGACCATCGGAGGGTCCACCAGTGCGGAGAGCCCGTCGCAGAGTGCTGCGCCTGAACAGAGAACGGCGATGGTCACGGTTCAACGGGGTGATCGTCGTGCTGGCCCTGCTCCTGCCGGTGATGGGCGTCACACCGTCGTGGGGCGGCGATGCGGTCACCGACTCCACCCAGGAGAGCCGCTGGAACTCCACCACCGATCACGCAACCCTGGAGCCGCTCAAAGGGCCGTTCGA
>JADGBX010000119.1 GCA_015231265.1 Magnetococcales bacterium
ACCGGCATGTTGTTGGGGTCCTGTGTACCGATAAAATAGTGGCACTTGTCGGTGCAGGAGCCGCACTTGACGCAGATGTCCATGAAGACCTGCAGAGAGCGATACTTCTTGAGCATGTCGTCCATTTCGGCGACGCCCTGCTTCTGCCAGTTCTCTACCCGTTCACCCGGGAACCCCAGGGGGGTCATGTGCTGCTCTTTGGCCGGGATGGGCTCCTGGTCCTTCATGGTCCCTACTTCGAGGGCCGGAACCTCGATCTCCTTCTTGATTTCCGGAACGGCGTACTCGGCCACGGGATGACTCCTCGGTTGGTGCGCGCGCTGGGGACCGTTCCTCCAACACGCATGGACAAGAGGGCCAGGCAGCGATCCTTCCGCACTCTCCTAGCCCCGTTGCTCTGCTGCAGTCCGCCGAACCGCACTCCGGGAACGCCGGATCGGTTCAGACGGCTGCCATTTTCAGATTGTCAGTACTTCGACCAGGGATTGACGTGCTTCTTCTCCCTGGGATTGTCGATCTGATTTCTGGTCGGGCTGAAGAAGATTCCCCCCATGTGCATCAGCTTGCTGAAGGGGAAGATCAGAATCAGCATCAAAACCAGGATGAAATGGATCACGAACAGAGCATCACTTGGTGTCGGGAAGCCCTGAAGAGTGACCCAGCCGATCATGGCGTGTTTGATCTCGACGATGTCGGGACGAACGACGAATTTCATCAACAGGCCGGTCACTCCGATGCCCAACAGCAGCAACAGAATAGCGTAGTCGGCTGCGGAGGAGATGAAGCGTGTTCGGTCCACCCACCAACGACGAACCAGGAGAAACCCCAGGGCGGCCACCATGCCGATGCCGGCGATGATACCGATGATCTGGAAGTGGGCGAAGATCGGCGGCAGCGGATCAACGAAGTAGCGGAAGTGCCGGATGGTGACCAGCAGCAGTGCCAGATGGAAGGCATAGCCTCCGAGCCAGGTCCACTTGTTACCCTTGAACAGGCTGTTGAAGAAGGCCACCTCTGTGAACATCCGCAAGCGGACACCCAGCGCTGTAACAGGCGCCGGAGTCGTCGGAATCTTGAGTGGGGCCGGGGTGCGTGCGTAGGTAATGATGCGCCAGATAAATCCGACAAGGGCGATCAGAACCACGATGTAGGCGACGGTCGACAGCATCCGTGGAATCCCTGCTTAGGCCGTGGGTTGACGACGTATTCGGAAGGTGGATTCAGGCTCCGTCTCCGGAGTCTGTCGCTTCTGCCCTGTGCCGCTCTAATCGAAACGCGTGGGGCTCTTGCTATTGTGGTGAGCCGGACGTCGGTCAAGCGGGAAACATCGGGGCGGGGCGATCAATCTGGCAGGCGGATCGATGGTGCGGACCGTCCAGGCAGTCGGGGTCCAGCTCTCCACCGAGGCGCATCCGGCCATCTTCCGATCGGAGCGCCGAACGGCAACCCTGTGAAAGAGTTGCCGTTCGGCGAGTCTCCTGTCTTACACCGAAAACGCTTCCTGGGTTGTGTGACGCAGGAAGCGTTTCGGAAAAAAATCAGACGCAGCCGGTGGGCTTGGGCAGGCCAGCGATTTTACAGGCCTGCTTGGCGGGTCCACCAGGGTACAGATCGTAGAGATACTTGGTGTTGCCCTTTTCCTTACCGAGCTTCTTGCCGATCGCTTTGGTCAGGATGCGGATCATCGGGGCAATCTTGTACTCTTCATAGTACTCGCGCAGGAACTGGACCACTTCCCAGTGGGATTCGGACATATCGATCTCTTCCTGGGTGGCGAGGAATTTGGCCACGTCCTCGTTCCAGTCGGTCAGGTTGACGAGGTAGCCGTCCTCATCGGTTTCGTAAGTGGTGCCATTCAGCTCGAAGCTACCCATGTTTCCTGTCTCCATCAGTGAGGTTGCATTGAAAATATGGCTGGAATCCGAAAAAGCCTAACGGATTCTCTCGTCCCGAAAAACTAAGGAATACACCAATCAACAGTTTGAAGCAACAGGTCGAAGAGTCGTCAACCCCCTGCGACGAGAACACTCTCAACTGCATCCACGTATGTACGCCATTAATGTTCGAACGGAAGCCTAGCATGACCTCAGCGCGCATGGCAACGCCGTTTGCCCTGTTTTTTAGGCACGGAAGCTTTTTTTATCCCGTTGACTCCCCATGCAGCCAGCACCCACGCTGCTTCACCTCTCTTATTAAGAGAGGAAAAACTGCCTTTTCGGAATCGGGCGCTCTCGACGATGAATATCCCTCTTCAATGACAGATCGCTGCAGGCGTGGGTTGACTTGGCTGTAGGCTGCAAAGAGAATGCCTGCACACCCATTTTCCCAAAATCCGGCAAAATCCGAAGCAGGAACCGGATGGAGCGGAGTGGTTACATTCGTATATTTCGGCCCATCAGCGGCCCTCTTTTTGTTGCTTGAGTATTGGAGGATTGAGAGATGAAACCTGAACGCCATGTGTTCGTCTGCATGAACTCCCGCCCCCCCGGGCACCCCAAAGGCTCCTGCCAGACGCAGGGCGCCGGTCCTGTGATCGAAGCGTTTGCCGGTGAGATGGAGAAGCGTGGACTGTGGGGCCGTGTCGCCCTCACCACCACCGGCTGCATGGGTCCGTGTGATCAGGGTCCGACGGTGGTCGTCTATCCGGAAGGTGTCTGGTACGGCAAGGTGAAACCCGAGGATGTGGGCGAGATCTTCGACCAACATCTGGAAGCCGGCAATCCCGTTGAGCGGCTGCGCATCATGTAAGTGCCGTTCTCTTCGGCAAGAGTAGAGATCATCCCCGTCGGTTCCTGAAACCGGCGGGGATTCTCTTTTATTAAACTCAGTTTGTACCAAACAGATCTACAGAAAAGCGTGAGGATCCACATCGACGGAGAGTCGAATGCGGGAACCGGAAAACGTCTCCAAACGCTGCATGACGGCAGGAAGCGTGCGGTGGAGAGCGCCCTCCCTGAGCGATTTCACCAACACCTGCCAGCGATACCGCCCACGCAGCCGCGAAAGTGGAGACGGGGCAGGACCAAGGAAGAGAAGATCATTGCCTCCCGGTAGATTCTCGGAGACCTTTCGGGCAAACGCCTCCCCTTGCGATTGAACCAGACAGGAGAACCGTATCAGTGCCAGACGCTGATAGGGCGGATAGCCCGCCATCTCCCGAAACGCGCTCTCCGCTTCCGAGAAAGCCGCCATGTCGTGATTGGAGGCGGCGCTGAGGGCGTAATGATCCGGGTCGAGGCTCTGCACCAACACCCGCGCACCACTCTCCTCGCCATCGCTGCCACTCTCTCTTCCAGCTCTGCCCGCCACCTGGGTCACCAGTTGGAAGGTGCGTTCGGCGGCTCGGAAATCGGGCATGGAGAGAGAGGTTTCCGCCAGAACCACACCCACCAGGGCAACACCGGGAAAGTGGTGCCCCTTCGCCACCATCTGGGTGCCGATGAGAATATCCACCTTTCGGGTTCGAAACGCCTCCAGTGTCCGCTCCAGGTGATCACGATCCGCCCCAACGGTATCCCGGTCCAGGCGGGCAACTCGCGCCTCCGGCCACAATGCGCGCACCTCCTCTTCCAACTGTTCAGTGCCGGGGCCGAACGGGATCACGCTCATCTGTCCGCACTCCGGACAGAGATCCATGGGGGGATGATGATGGTCGCAGTAGTGGCAGATGAGACGCCGTTTCCGTTTGTGAAAGGTGAGCGCCACCGCACAGTTGGGGCACTCCACCATGTGACCGCAGCGCACGCAGAGCAGAGACGGGGCGAATCCTCGCCGATTGAGGAACAGAATCGCCTGCCGCTGCCGCTCCAGAGTGTCGGAGAGAGAGGTTCTCAGATCGGGACCCAGCAGGTCATCCCGATTCATCCGACTCTCTTGAATATCCCGGCGCAGATCGACCCGCTCGATGGGGGGCAGCTCCACACCGGTGGCCCGGCTTGTGAGATGGAGAGAATGGTACTTGCCGGTGCGGGCGTTGTGCAGGCTCTCCAGGGTCGGCGTCGCACTGCCCAACACCACGACTGCACCCTCCATGCGCCCCCGGACAACGGCCATGTCCCGAGCCTGATAACGCACCCCCTCTTCCTGCTTGTACGATCCGTCGTGCTCCTCATCCACAACAATGAGATTCAGAGATTGAAAAGGGGAAAAGAGCGCACTGCGCGCACCGATGACGACGCGCGCACGTCCGTCACGGATAGCGTGCCAGCGTTCGAAACGGGCCTTGGGGTTCAACCGGGAGTGCAGCACCGCCACCTCCTGCTGAAACCGCATCTGGTAGCGTCGCACCAGTTGTGGCGTCAGAGAGATCTCCGGAACCAGGATCAGCACCTGACCACCCAACGCCAGCGCCTCGATCATCACCGTGAAATAGACTTCGGTCTTACCACTGCCGGTTACACCTTCCAGAAGAAAAGTGCCCTGCCCCTCCCTCTGCAACGCTGCGGAAATCGCATCACACGCCGTCTGCTGCTCCTGGGTAAGCTGCTGGGGAATCGCCTCGACGTGCTGCGCCTCTTCCGGAACACCTTCAGACGCATGAGAGAGAGGGTCCGAGCCCTGCTCCGAATCGCCTTTCCCCTTCTTTCTTCCATGTTTGGCCGACCACTGCTCGGTAATCGTCACCACGCCGGCCCGCTCCAGACTCTTCAGCCGCACCCGGAGTCTTTTGCGACCGAATTTTCTGGCCAGAGTCTCCTCTCCCAACCCCTTCTTTCTCGCACGGATCGCTTCGGCCATGGCCTGCACCCCCTTGGGCAGATCATGGAGTTCGGAGTCCGCCGACTCCGGGGCACGAAGAAACCCAGCACCGCCCTTCGCTCCTTTCCGAACCTCACCACACCACACTACCCGCAGGGAGCGTTTGTAACCCATGGCACCGGGAAGAGCCGTGGCGACGACGCCTCCCAAGGGTTGCATGTAGTACCCTGCCATCCACTCCAACAGACGACGCATGGTCTCCGAGAGAAGAGGTGTCGACTCCAGAACGTCGGCGATCTCCCGCACCTCGCCCTCACTCCAGGAGGGACGCTCGGTCAGCCGCCACACGACTCCGGTCCGCGTGCCGCGCCCCATGGGAACCTGAACCAGAGCACCGGGGCGACACAATGCGGCCAGACCGGCTGGAATGCGATAGGTAAAGAGCGTCCGCATGGGTACCGGCAAGGCAACATCGGCGTAGAGTGAGGACATTGGATTCACGCTCTCTTCAAAACAGTTTTGAGGCCGATTCCACACATCGGGAATTCCAACCGCCAACAGAGACACTCTTGTGATAGGATGAACGACTCCATCTGCACATCCACTCCTCGGGAGAGACGTCATGACCACCCCGGAAGAGGCCCCGGACACCTCGGATCACGCTATTAAGCTCGAGGAGATCTCTCCCATCCAACAGTTGATCACGCGCTGGCTGGCCGGACTCATCTGCGCAGCGATCGGCGCTCTGCTCGCCCTCCTCTACGGTTCAATGTTTCTGGGAGGACTGCTCAAAGGGCAACTCTTCACCCCATCGATGCTGATCGGCCTCTTCTTCGTCGGATTAATCGCCGTCTTTTTCCTCGCCATCGCCTGGCGAGTCACACTGGGAATACGGCAGGAACCTTTCACACTCGTCTCTCTCCCACTGCTCTCATGGCTGGGCGCCTTCGTCGCCATTGTCGCCGTGATCACCCTTATCGTCGTCGCAGTGAAGGGCGGGGTCTCCGATAAGGATATGGGACGGGTCGTCGGTTTCGCCGGAGCCGGTGTCGCCATGGTGGTTCTGTCACGACGCCTCAAACGTCTGCGCAAGAGACGAAGAAAACCCTGAGGCACTGCTCCACACTGTTGCACAGAGCCCCGTCGGCAGAAAACCCATTTCCTGCACATAAGTGAACGGAAGCTCGCCCACTCCTGACGACTCGGGACAAGTCTGTTTCTTCTGGAAGTCGTGCAGGATGAGCCCGTGATCAGGATTGACGATTGTTTCCATAGGGGTCGGGGGAGTATTCTGTGAAGAACAGGTGACATCCATCTACCGAGAAGGGGCGCGACGACCGGCCACCCTCTTCTGCCCGGGGATGCCCTCGTTTAACGGTATTTTCACAAAGGACTCTCCACTCATGAGCAGCTCTATTGCCGACACTCTGGCACAGATCGAGGAGCGCATTCATCAAGCGTGTCAACGCGCTGGCCGGTCATCGGAGAGCGTGCGTCTTCTTGCTGTCTCCAAACGCAAACCGGCAGCCGATGTCACCGCCGCCCTGGCAGCGGGGCAGACGCTCTTCGGCGAAAACCGCATTCAAGAAGCTCGAGAGAAGATCCCGGAAGTGAACGATCCCAGGGCGGAGTGGCATCTGATCGGACCACTGCAACGCAACAAAGTGAAGTATGCGGTCAAGCTGTTCCACATGGTGCACAGTCTGGACTCCCTCTCCCTGGCTTCGGAACTCGACAAACGGATACCCCAGGAGCGCACGCCCCTGTCTGTTCTCCTGCAGGTTAATGTGGGAAGAGAACCGCAGAAATCGGGCTTTGACCCCTCGGAGGTGGAGGAGGCTGCCAGAGCAGTGTCGGAGATGGCCAATCTCCGTGTGTGCGGATTGATGGCGATTCCACCCTATGATCCCGATCCGGAGGCGGTCCGCCCTCACTTTCGTGCTCTGGCCGAACTGGCAAAAAAAGTGGACAACCTCTCCATTTCAGGAATCTCCATGGAGGAGCTCTCCATGGGCATGAGTCACGACTTCGAATGCGCCATCGAAGAAGGGGCAACGCTTGTGCGCGTGGGCAGCGCACTGTTCGGTCCCCGCCTCTGAAATACGAACCGGGACTCACACAGACGAAGATGGTTGGCAACAGCGGTGGCAGGAGGATGCGTCGATGGGCAAGAAATTCACCCTGATGGGCAAGAAGATTAAAGCGAAGAAGTTGACTAAGAACCAACTTCGCAAACTGCTGCAACAGATGAATGAACGGGAGCGCAACAAGCTGGAGCGGCGCTTCTTCGACCGCCTCAAACGGCTGTTTGGTCAGTTGATTCGTCTAGGCAGGGAGAACGCCTCTCTGAAGCAGCGCCTGGCCGGCACAACGCGCACACCCCGAAGTGCCGACCTGAAACGCTCGCAGAAAGAGCGTGACATGGATCTTCTGGTCAATGTCATCGGTCCCGGCGGCGACACGCCCGCGTCGAGCAAACAGAACAAACGACAGAAGAAGCGTCAGGCAAAAGCCAACGCCCGCGCTATCGCCCGAGCACTGGCGAAAGCCCTGGCCAACAAAGGCCGCACCAAGGCCCAAATCGACCAACTGACTCAAACCGCTCTGGCCACAGGCAGAGCCACACCCCGCAGCCCCGTACCAGCCCCTCCTTCAATGCCGACACCTGCAGATCACACCGAAGAGACGCGCGGTGGAGTGTCAACGGCGGAGAAAGCGCGGAAAAAAGAGAGTCCCAAACCGATTCATGTCACTCCGGAAGAGCTTTTTGACCGCTTGACCAAGGCGTTGGAAGACGCCTCTGAAACCGATGAGGCGGCCAGCCGCGCCCGCGATGAACGCAGTGCAGAACAACTGGCGGATCGTGTTCTGAAAGCTGAAACGGAAGCGCCGAAACCGACGACGGAAAAGAGAACACCACCCCCTCCACCTGCAGTGACAGCTCAAACACCGGACCTCTCTTCCCAAACCATTGCGACACCGAAACCGGAAGAGACGCTGAAGCCGGAAGAGACACCGGAACCTCTTGAAGAGACCACTTTTCAGGAGACGATCCCCAGTGAAGGCGGGATCAGCGACCGAAATAACGTCGTTCCGAAACGGGCACCGGCAGAAGAGGGCACCACCTTCCAGGAAGAGATTCCCGAGGAGAGTACCGAACAGAGTGAAGCCGCTGTTGAGAGCGTCGACAAAGAGGGGTCGACCCCTGCGGAAGCTGAGACTGTAGAGACCAGCCCCACTCCAGAACTCTCTGAACAGGAAGAGACAGAAACAACAGAACACACCACTTCTAAAGACAACGAAACGGAAGAGACCACCACTTCCGATCAGAATAAAACAGAAACAACACACGAATCAGACCCGACACAAAGCACGGGGAAACCACCTCTCACCGCGATGGATTTCCAACCGGAACTGGTAGGTGCCAAAGTACGTTTTTCTGAAGAGAGCGTTCCGACTGAGGACCAAGCCCCCTCCGAAACACCAGATCTTGACGATGAACAGAGTGCAGAGAGCCATGAAGAGAGCGGCTCTCCCCTGTCGGAAACAGCCGACGACGAAGAGGGTGGCGATCAGGATAGCGAAGCGCTGTTCACCTCTTCGGAGAGCTTGGTTGAGGTCTCCGTCGAGCAGCTCTACGAGGAGCATGAAGAGAGTCTGAAAGCTGCCTACGATCAAGGGGTGGATGCCGACGCTGAGTCCGACGCCTCTTCCAACGAGAGGGAACAGCCGTCACCTCTCTCCGACACTGAGTCCGAGACGGAGCATGAAGACCAGGTCGAAGCTGAGAGCGAAGAGGACGCGAACGCTGAGTCCGACACCTCGGATGAAACTGACGATGAGACCGATGACGACAATGTCTCTGATGGTGACTCCGACGACGAGACCGATGACGACAATGTCTCTGATGGTGTCTCCGAAGACGAGATCGATGACGACAATGTCTCTGATGGTGACTCCGACGACGAGACCGACGACGACGAGACCGACGACGACGAGACCGACGACGACGAGACCGACGACGACGAGACCGACGACGACGAGACCGACGACGACGAGACCGACGACGACGAGACCGACGACGACGAGACCGACG
>JADGBX010000011.1 GCA_015231265.1 Magnetococcales bacterium
AAGGTCCCAAAGGCGATACCGGCGACATTGGCCCGCAAGGGGAGAGAGGCAAGCGCGGTAAACGGGGTGAACCTGGCGAACAAGGCCCGCAAGGCATCCAAGGAGAAGCGGGTTCTCAAGGCCTGCGCGGTAAACGTGGCGAACCCGGAGAGCAAGGCGAACAGGGACCCCAGGGTGAAATCGGTCCTCAAGGCGACACCGGTCAACCAGGGAAACGGGGCAAACGGGGAGAAATCGGTCCTCAAGGTGAACAGGGACCTCAGGGTGAAATCGGCCCTCAAGGCGAACAGGGACCCCAGGGTGAAATCGGACCCCAAGGCAAAACCGGGTCACAAGGAGAAATGGGCCCTCCGGGTCCTCAAGGAGAGTTGGGTCCACGAGGCGAGCGTGGCTCCATCGGACCACAAGGTGAAGCGGGCTCCGAGGGTCCTCCTGGTAAAACTGGACCACAGGGTGAAAAAGGCGATCAGGGTGAAAGAGGTCTCCAGGGCGTTGCCGGTGAGAAAGGCCCTCAGGGCATAACAGGTGAAACCGGTCCGCAAGGCGAACAGGGTGAACCAGGACCGCAAGGAATCCCAGGTGAGCCAGGACCAGCAGGGCCATCAGGAAAGCGTGGCAAACAAGGAGAGATCGGCCCCGAAGGTCCTCAGGGGTCCGAAGGTCCTCAAGGGGAACCCGGCCCGCAAGGGGAGCACGGATCCAAAGGGAAGAAGGGCGATGCCAATGGGCCTCCAGGACCTCCAGGACCTCCGGGTCCCAAGGGAGATCCCGGCCCTCCAGGACCAGAAGGGCCTCAAGGCCCTGCTGGGGAACGCGGTCTACGCGGCGAAACACGCGTCGTTTTTGCCAAACCCGGCCCTCCCGGCCCTCCGGGACCTCCGGGACCATCAGGACCTCCAGGTCCCAAAGGCAATGACGGCACGCCAGGACAGGCAGGTCCGACAGGAGAACCCGGCGAACCCGGTCCTCCCGGCCCATCCGGCTCCGTCGGACCTCCCGGTATGTTGGGTGAGCGTGGCCGCAGTGGACCTCCGGGACCTCCGGGACCTCCAGGCCCCAAAGGCGAGCGTGGACCAGTAGGCCCGGCAGGACCGGCTGGCTCCCTTCCCCCGTCTGCACCCGAGCCTGCCAGCTCGGAACCGGAACAGGGAGAGTCCGAAGAGTCAAAATCCGCCGCATTGAAGCGATGGTTCAAACGCCCATGAACGCAACGGCACGCATCCGGAGATGGGTGCGTGCCACCCAAAACACACAACAATTTGTTTTTGTTTGTTATTTTTAAAACACCTTCAAACAAAACGAACCCGCTTGACTTCCCCTGACACGCCCTGTAGCGTGAAATCATGAACATTTCAGGAGACCACACTACTGCTCAATCCACGCCTCTCATGCTGCAGACCGCATGGCGAGTACGACTGCGTGCGCCTTTGACCAGTACCGTTTCGTGGCATTCTGAACGATGGCGACGACGATGAACTGACCCATCGTCCTTCACCGCATCGCTCCCAAAGGCCACGGAACTTTCTCCGTGGCCTTTTTTTATGTGTTTCATCACTCCAGGATTGATGATCATGGCTGTTGCATCCGCCTTTATCGGCGTAGTTCTTATCTGGGGCACAACCCCTCTTGCGGTTCAATGGAGTCTTGAAGGCAGCTCATTCGCCTTTGCCGTCATGGCGCGCATGGTGCTGGGTGTTGTTCTCTGTCTGACTCTTCTGCACCTCTCCGGCATCCGCCTCCCCAGACACCGCAACGCCCTGCTCACCTATACGGTTGGTGGACTCGGTATCTTCGGCGCGATGACATCGACATATTGGAGTGCGCAGTTCATCCCCTCAGGCTGGATCTCCATTCTGTTTGGATTAAGCCCTCTGTGCACCGGCTTTTTGGCAATGGTGTGGTTGGGAGAACGGTTCGGAGGAGAACGTCTTCTCGGCACCCTCGTCAGCCTTGCCGGTCTGAGCATGATCTTCCTGCAAGGCACCTCGGACCCCTCAGGCAACACCCTCATGGGAATCTTCGGCATAGTCTTCGCCGTCTCACTCTATGCCACCAGTACAGTCTTGGTGAAGAAGCTGGGGGAAGGGATACCCGCCTTCGCCACGACCACCGGCTCTCTGATGGTCGCCGTACCGGGATTCATACTGGTCTGGGCTGTTACCGACGGCCAGTTACCGCAGGAGATTTCACCCCGTGCGTTCTGGTCCATTCTCTATCTGGGAGTGATTGCCAGCGCCATCGGCTTCACGCTCTTCTACTATGTACTGGAACAGCTTGAAGCGGGAGAGACTATGCTGATCACTCTGATCAACCCAGTCATCGGAATATATCTCGGGACTGCGCTCAACAACGAGGCGCTGTCGATGCGCTTTATTGCCGGGACAGGCATGATTCTCTTCGGGCTGGCTATCTATCAATGGGGAGCACCGCTCCGGACACGGTTGGCCGGGTCCAAAGCTGGGAAGCTTCCTCTCACCTACTGACCTCTTCACATGTCGGAGCGGGATGGGATATTTCCGTCCCGCTCCAACCGTGAAATCATCGCGCCGTACTATTCAACAGAGTGGCCAACTCTCCCGTGGCCGAACGGCGTGAGAAACGCTGAACATGATCAATCGGAGGCAGCGTGAAGGTTCCTCCGTCAAGACGATCCAAGAACGCAACGGTTGTTCGACCAATAGCGTCCACGTCGCCCAAAGGTGCCATGAGATCAAAACCGGCCGCTCGTAACAACGCTGCGGTATCCCCGGATACACCAACGAAAGGCAAGATGGGAAGACGGGCACGAAAATACTCGAACAGCTTGGCGGGCACCATATGGTCGAAACCATCCCCCTGGAAGAGCAGCAGCCCGTCTGCCTGCTGCATCTCCTGCAGCGCCTCATCATAGGGAATGAGCGGCTTCAGATGGACAAGACCATCCAGACCGAGCTCTGAAATCCTCGGTCGCAGTACGTCGTCCAGAGCGGTTGCGCGCAACGTAACTTGCAGACGAGCGGCATCGATTTTCCCGGCCTGTTTCAACCGGGAAAGTGCGACAAGAAAGAGCGAAGGATCCCGAGATTCAACACCGGGATAGAGCCGTCCACTATGCACCAGATGCAGTGGACCGGAACGATCACGACGCGGGTTCGGCCCCTCTTCTTGCAGTGGCGTGGAGAAGTCGGCTTCATCGTAACCGTTGAAAACAACGGACCATCGATCGTGAGACGCTTCAGGATAGCGCTCGCTGTAGAGACGGTGAATGCCGGGATTGGCCACCACCACCCGATCGGCAGAACGCAGGAAACGGGGTTCCAAACGGGAGAATAGCCAGCGTACCCAGCGATCTGCCGGCCAGTCGTGAATGATCATGGCATCACGAAAATCGGCCACCCACGGCAACCCTGAGAGACGGCTGAGGGTCGCAGCAATCAGATGCGAAGAGGCGATGGGATAGGTGGACCAAATCACCCGAGGGCGATGCCGACGAATCATGCGCATTCCCGAGATCACCCCTCCCAACCACCAGGAGGACCAGCGATCCGGCAGAGCCGTCACCCGGAGATAGCGCCCCTTCAGTGAAAAATGGCGAACCGCATCCAGAGCAAAAGCGCGTTTGACCGCAACTGAGTCGGGAATCTCCGCCATCTGCCGGTCGGAGAGTTCCGGATAGGCGCGCGCATTGGCCGACAATACCAGAGGCTGCCAACCGAACTCCGGCAAATAGCGGACGAATTTCAACGTGCGTTGGGTGCCGCTGAAGCCATGGGCCGGGGGAAAATGGAACGCCACCATCAGAACCGATGGGGCCTCTTTGTTGATCTGAGTATGGTCAGACATGGATAGCCATTGTCAGGCGGTCTGCTTCCGATTGATGCGTTCGATATCCTGACGCACCTCTGGGGGGGTTGATGCCACTCCCCCGAACTCCTTTAGAAAAAACTCCAGATAGTTCTTGATCCGATCCAGAAAGTGGTGCAACTCATCATCGGTACCAACGTGTGGCGTGCATCCCGGCTTGAGCGAGGTTGAGTGAAAACTCATGACGAAAACCCTGACACCCTGCTGATAGAGCACTTCGGTAATCAATGTCATCTCCGCCAGCGAGAACCCTTCCGGAGAGAGGCGAATGCAGTTAACCGCACCCACCTTGGCCAACAGTTTGGGCAACCGGGTCCAACGCAGCACGGGGTGAGAAGCGACATCGAACAGTTCCCGTGACATCCGGCCGGCATACCCCACATACGCCCCCGTATTGGGGAGTCCAAGGATGTTCTGATCCGGGCCACAGAGATAGGGGTGATTGGAAAAGCCGGAAAAATCCGGACCCATGTGCACCCGATAATCAAAGGGGGGCGCGGCACTGATATCGACAGTGTAGCCCAACTCTGCAAGGATCGACGGAGTATTTGAGCCGATCCCGAATCGACCCGCCTTGTAGATGGTGGGGCGCTGACCGAAACTGCTCTCGATGGTCTCGGTCAGTGTGATCAATTTGGCGGCTTCCAGACGTCTGGGAAGGTTGCCTGGAAAGGAGTTTTTAGCTGTAATATCCTCTTCATGAGGCGGTGAGACCCATGGATGGAGATGCGCCCCGACCAGTGCTTTACCTGCTTCGGTAAACCCTTTCAGTTGCGAATACCCCCTCTCCTGAGAAGCAACGGGATAGTCCACGACATAGACGGGTCGCAGTTGATAGGCTTCAAACAGTTTCTGCGCCCGCGCCACCCGCCGCAGCGCCCGCACTTCGATCGCCTGACGGTTGAAGGTCTGATTCCAGTCGTACTCCTCCTCAGTGTCCACCACCACGATCAGTCGAGGTGGAACACCTTCCGGCATCCTGATCTCTTTTCTATCGATCATCGTTCACTTGCCCCCTCTGAACAGACCACTCTGAACACGAATCAACAATCGGATACCGCCTTCATCTGCCCCGTTCGGATGAGTGCACAGACCAGAGTGATTCTCACTCCTCATGTGAATACTGCATGCAACTCCCCCTTGCCGTACCACATCAGGGTGTCAGTATAGATCAATTCGACCTCTATTTCGCCTCTGGATGCATGTTTGGGTGATTTTCCTGTGCAGCATCGTGCATGATGGTATGCGTACACGGGGAAGATTTGAGAGCACTACTCATTTGAGGAAAGGGAACCATCGCATTGATGGCGGCCGCGTCACGGGAGGGGGAGGATGCGTATTCTGGCACTTGGCAATCTGGTGTTTGCCCAGGAGTTGCGGGATCTCGGACACGAGGTGATCACCTGCGCCTTCGGTCCACAGATGAAGACCGGACTCTTCGGTCCCGGCGTGAAACAGGGAGATTTCGGATCGGGATCGAACATCCATCTGCCCAGCGCCCCAGTTCCCATCAGCCAGATTATCAAAGCGCTCTCTCCCTGGAGACCGGATGCGGTTCTTCTGGGGGATGGCAGTACATTTCCTCTCTTTCCGGGTCTGGAGCTTCTTCCAGTCCCGCTGCTCTGGTTCGCCATGGATTCGCACATCCACCACAACTGGCACCCGGACTACGCTGCTGTATTCGACCGCATCGTGGTTGCCCAAAAAGCGTTTGTTCCCAATTATCTCCGTGATCCGGATCGACAGAAAGTGCGTTGGCTGCCACTCTTCGCCCACGCCGATTACGATCGTCCCTTACAATTGGAACGTATCCTGGGGCTCACCTTTGTCGGAACGCTGGACCCTGCTCTCAACCCCGAACGCGTCGCATTTATCCAGGCACTACAGAATCGGATCGATGTCACGGTCATAACCGGGGACTATACGGAACTCTACAACCGATCGAGAGTCGTTCTGAATCAATCCGTCGCCGGAGAGCTCAATTTCCGAACATTTGAGGCGATGGCGTGCGGCGCTCTACTCTTGACGGAGAAGAGCGACAACGGTCTTGAGGCACTGTTTAAGGATCGGGAGGAGCTGGTGCTCTATCGCCGTGGTGACGCTCTCGATGCCGCAGCCAAAGCGCAGATTCTTCTGGAGAACGACACGTTACGCACTCGAATTGCCGCGTCCGGCTGCCAACAGGTGCATGCTGCCCATACCAGTCGTCATCGAGCCGAAGAGATCATCTCGATATTGAAGGATCCTGCACTTGAACACGCTGTTCGGAAACGAAGAGAGGATAGTGCGACGATTCAGTCACACCTCTGTAGGGTCTACGACCAAGCGGCACGTGTTCATCGTGATCAGAACCACCCAAGTGCCGATCTCTACGAACAGTTCTCCATACTGGCCCGAAAGCAGGTTGAGGCGTCATAAGATATCTGGCATTAGGGCGTGTCCTAGCATAAAAAAAGAGAGCACCGAAGGCACGGCACTCTCTCTCTTTTTGAGACTTACGCCAGGGTATTCATCCCCTTACGCATGGCACGTCGAGGCGTCTTCAATAAAGCGGTGTCACCTGGCGATAGGTGTAAGAGGTTGTGGTCTGTTGATACGGCTGCTGATAAACCTGTTGCTGGTAGACCGGCTGTGGTTGCGCGTAGAACGGACGCACGGGCTGTGGCTGCTGAATCACGACCTGGATGCGACGGGGCTGCTGATAGACCGGCTGCTGCTGCACCGGCTGAAACCGTACGCGAGTCATCGTCTGCATGCCGGGATAGTGGGGTTGCTGGACAACGATCACCCGCCGTGGCGCCGGACGGGCTGCCGCGACGGCACTGTCCTGGGCGGAACCGACCACATAACCCAGAGCGCCACCGACACCGGCACCGATCAGGGCGTGGCTGGCCACCTCACTCTTGTGAGGGGCGAGAAATCCCCCGACCACACCGCCCACCAGAGCGGATGTACCGGCTTTCTCTGCTGCGTGGCTGCTCCTGTTGGATGAGCCCCACCACGGTCCCCACCCATCAGTCGAGTGAGACAGAAACCCTCCTGCGTTGGCCTGACCGCTCCAGAGCAAAGGCGTGATCACGGCTGCCAGAGCCGCTAACTGTGCTGCCTTCTTCATGGTGATAATCTCCCTTATCTACGTCCTGTCGTCTTGGATGGCATCATTAAAATCAGGCTCTCCGCACCTCAAAAGTGAGGTTCCCGTGGATTTATTATCGGTTTTTCCTTAGAATTCGCCAGAGAAATTTTTCTTTCGCACCCAACTCGGTGTCACCATGGACAAGATCATACCGCCTGCACGCCCAGTATCCTTCTGGAAGGGACTCGTTCTCTTCTATTTGATTTTCCTGGTTGTCTTCTTTGCAGCAACGCCGTTTCTCACCTTCATGCTCTATTGGGAGACCGATCTCAGTACCAGCATGTTGCCGGAGCTGATCGGTTTCTGTCTGCAGGGTGGATTTCTGGTTCTGGTCTTCGCACTTTACGAACGACGCTCTCTCAACGAGGTCAAAAGCGAACGCAAATACGCCTTGCGCACCTTCCTGGCCGGTTTCATCCGTGGATCGCTCACCTCCGATGCTGGACTGCTTACCGAAGAGAACTCAGCCCTCTGGCACACGCCGGAAGCTCTGGAAAGGGAGGCCAACCGCATGCAGGTGGAAGGGGTGAACGAGACAATCCTGAGCCGCGCCGTCGAAAAAGCGAACCAGGAAGTGACCTCCATGGAGTCACTCACCGGTGTTGCAGCACAGATCGACCACCGCCACCTGGAAGCGTGGATGAACATCATCGCCCAGGTCAGAACGTTGAAGCGGGCTGAAACACAGGAGACACAGCAGGAAGCCAGCATCGCCCTTCTGCGCGCCATCGCCAAATTCGAGGAACTCACCTCTCTGTAACATGACAACGACCGAACCCCATCTATGAGCATCGAAGAGACTCCCGGTTCCGATGTCTGCCCCTCCGGTGAAGAGGTTGAGGCGTTTCATGGCCGTATTTTCGACGGTCTTCTCGACGCCTATAACGAGCAGACTGCCCACGCCCGAACCCTGACGGCCCGACCGCCTGAAGAGTTGGATAAAGACGATCACACCTTTCTCCAACTCTATAAAACGCTCTCCGATGGCTTGCCGACACTCAAGAGCCCGGAGCTTACCTATGATCAGAAATATGCCCTTGCCCAGAAACTACAGAACGCTCTGATGGAGATGGAGCTCCTTTGAACCGGGCGGACAGTTTTTGACACAAGCATCTAAAAACCAACACATCAGGATTTATCATAAGATGCTGTTATCTTTTAAAATATAATAAACCCTTGATCACCCTCCCTATTTAACGCTAGCATGTAGTGTTTTTTATTACCTTTTTGTCGCGAATTTCATGACCTACTGACGTTTGATATCTCACCTGTTCTGGAACCGGGCGATGCCGACTCTGACTATCTCGCAGCGCATCCATCTCCTGACTTTCTCCATCACCCTCATCGTCAGCCTATTTGGTGCTCTAACCATCTGGAAAGCCAATCAGACGGCCACCGTGTGGAACGAGTATCAGAGCAGCGTCGCCGCCCGGCAGAAACTACTGCTGGAGATACGGTCCCATTTCGGTTATGTCGGCGGCATCCACCACTTCAAGAACTTTGTCCTGCGGCGGGATATGAAATATCTGGATGCCTCCCGCATCTCCCTGCAAAGTGCCCTAAACTCCCTTCACGCCTACCGTTCCATTCAGGAAATCACTGAACAGGAAATCGCTCCCATAGCCGTCATTGAGAAGACCGTCCGCACCTATCTCTCCTTCGTCAGCACCGTTGCCGACATGAGCAGAAAGGGCGCAACGCCGCAACAGATCGATGCGATTGTCAAAGTGGATGATGGTCCGGCAAAAGAAGCGTTCTCCCAGCTCGAACACATCAATGAGCAACTGACGTCCGAACACACCCGGCAGATGGGCTCACTGGTCATTAATATCCGTTACATCAATTATATTTCGATTGCCATCACTATCTTGGTTCTCCTCATCTCCGGCATGCTGATCAGAAGAATCCTGATCGGCAAGCTCAGCCATGTGGGCAGAGGCATTCAAAAAGTTGCAACAGGGGATTTAACCCAGCAGATTCCTCTTCCGGCGAAGCGGGACGAAATCGATCATATCGCCCATCAGGTGAATCTCATGGCCGACAACCTGCGCACGATCATCCGGGGCGTTGAGCTGCACTCCTCTTCACTCAGTGCATTGGTCAGCGAATTCCTCGCGTCCAAAGAGGTTCTCAGTGGCGACGCGGAGACCATCCACAAGATCACCTCCGGTGTCGTGGTCATGAACGCCTCCGTGGACTACGATTTTATTGCCCTCAAGGATAAGATCACCCAGCTCTCAAGCAACAATGCTGTGGTGAGAGAAGCTGCCGATACGATGTCCTCTCTGGTTCAAGAGACGGCACAAACCGTTGTCAACAGCAATGATTCCGTCTCATCGACAGCCACGCTGACCGAGCAGATGAGCCATGCGCTTGAACAGGTCAATAACAGCATGTCGATGGTCAACGACGCCGTCGGCAACATCTCACGAACATTGGGTGAGATCTCCTCCTCGTTACAGAGCGTCAGAATACGATGCGAAGAGGCGAGTTCCGAGTCTCAGAAAGCCACCGATCAGGCTCATGAGGTGGAAGTATCGATGCAAAAACTCTCCAAATCGGCCGAGGACATCGAGCAGGTGATCGAGGTGATCAACTCCATCGCCGATCAAACCAACATGCTCGCCCTCAACGCCTCCATCGAGGCCGCCGGGGCCGGAGAGGCGGGCAAGGGCTTCGCCGTGGTCGCCAATGAGGTGAAGGAGCTTGCTGCCCAGACGGCCAAAGCCACCGTCATGATCTCGGATCAGGTCGTCACCATTCAGTCCGATACGCACAGCGCCATCGAAGCCAATGAACACATCACCCAGAGTATCCAGAAGGTGAATCTGACCAATCAGGAGATCACCCAGGTGGTGAGTGACCAGGATATGTCGGTCACCGAACTCGTCACCACCATGCAGGAGGTCTCCCAGAGTAGTCAGGAGGTGACACAAAGCGCTATGAACATGCAGACCGAAGCGCACAATGTCTCCGAAGCGACGCGGAACACCGCCAACGACTTCAGCCACATCACCACGCTTTCCGATCAAGTAGTCAGCGCCACCACCTCCATCACCGAACTGACCAACACCAGCCACACACTCTCCCAAGAGGCGGAAAGCTCAGGTAACGACATCTTTCAAGCCTCTGCCCACGTCCAGAAAGTGGGACTGGAAACCATCGATCTGGTCAACTCCATCCATGGCTCCATTCACCACTCGGCAATTCTCACCGATATCGTCGCCGAGATCAGCAAGAGTCTGGCCAGCTCGGCCAATCAGATCCACATCGGTCCTCCTGCCTTCGACATCAAACTGGTCAAACGCTCCCAATTGAACTGGCAGGCAGACCTGGAGAACGCCCTGCGCAAGAAGACCATTCTAACAGTATCAGACATGAAATCGGTCAGAGAGTGCGAGCTTGGGCTCTGGTACTTCGGTGAAGGCAGCCAACTGTTCGGAGAGTTGGAACTCTTCAAGCAGATGGGACGCACCCATGAAAAGATGCATACGATTGCCGAGGCGATAGTGACCTTCGTCAATGAGGGCAATCAGACAGATGCACAGGAGCAGATGACTCTGTTGAATCATGAACGTGTGACACTTTTTGGTCAGCTGGATCAACTCTTTCTACTTCCTCAGAACACCACATCATCCCCTTCCTGACCCCCTTTTTCATCCTTCATCACCAGTATTCAAACGCCCTTGACGCTCCCCATTTATCGAGATATAGTCCTTATTAGTATTTATTACTTATAAGGAGATCCTTCATTGGATCACGATATTGATCAAAGAATCCTGACTTTCAAGGAGCAGTTGCAGGCATCGGGTCATCGAGTCACGCATCAGCGTGTCGAGGTGTTTCGTGAAGTGATTCAGGATGACCGACACCCGGATGCGGAAACCGTCTATCTCGGTGTGAAAAAGAGAGTGACTGCCATTTCGCGCAATACGGTCTATCAGACTCTGCAGTTTCTGGTGGAACAGGGACAAATCACCCCCTTCGGCATCCATCAGACCAGCCACCGCTACGACCGCAACACCTCACCGCATCACCACTTGGTCTGCACCCACTGCGGCAGAGTTACCGACTGCGAAACCGACACACTCCCTCTCCCCACGCCGGAGCAACAGCAGAAGTTCTCCCTGTGGGGAGATGTGAAATCCGTCCATCTGGAGTTTCAGGGCATCTGTTCCAACTGCCAGAAGGGCGCTCGTTAACAGAGCATCCTACCCCTTTCATTTCTTCAGAAATCGCCATGAAGGCGGTTTCATCAATCCTTCCCTTTTCAGGAGAATAACCATGGCATCCGTTAAAGGAACCCAGACCGAGAAGAACATTCTCGCCGCTTTCGCTGGCGAGTCCCAGGCTCGTAATAAATATGGTTTTTTTGCAAAAAAAGCCCGCCGTGAAGGGTTTGTCCAGGTTGCCGCCGCCTTCGAAGAGACCGCCAACCAGGAGCGCGCCCACGCCAGCACCCTCTACAAGATGCTCGACGCTATCGGCTCCACCGAAGAGAACCTTCGCGCCGCAGCGGCTGGTGAGCAGTATGAGTTGGATGAGATGTACCCCTCCTTCGCCAAAAAAGCCCGTGAAGAGGGATTCGAAGAGATTGCCGCCGTTTTCGAAGCGATCGCCATTGCCGAACGCCGCCACGGCGAACGCTTCACCAAACTGGCCGACAACATCGCCGCTGAACGGGTCTTCACGCGCAAGAAGAAGCAGACCTGGACCTGCCGCAACTGCGGCTATCAGCACGAAGGCAAGTCGGCCCCCGCCGTCTGCCCCGCCTGTGCCCACGGTAAAGCGCACTTTGAAATCGAAGCTGAGAACTACTGAGTTCAGATAGTCTCGCAAGAACCGACTTGCCCCGATAGGTAGCGCTGCCAACACGCGACCCCATCGGGGCATTTATTCCCTCTCCATCCCCTTACTCGAATACGATCACTCCCCTTCGACTCGACTCGGTCTGGTCAGGATGTACCATGCCGACCACGCCATGAAGAGCGCAATGCCGACCACACCAAACCACGGTACCGGCGAATAGAAAGCCACATAGATAAGGCTGATGGTCATGGCAGTAACGGCAGCCCCCTTTGCATAGGGAGGAATCACCCGATGGTTCTCCCAGTCCCGCAGCAGTGGGCCGAAGAGCGGATGGGTGAAGAGCCAGTCATGAAACCGTTGCGAGCTATGACTGAAACACCAGAGGGCAATAATCAAGAAGGGTGTCGTCGGCAATACTGGAAGAAAGGCGCCGAGAAATCCGAGCCCGACACACAGAAGTCCGGCAAGCAGAAAAAGCAACCGTATTACCGAGAGTCGCTGCACGATTCCCCACACTCCCGGTTCTCATACACAGTCGGCAGAATCGAAACGGTCTGAAGAGCACTCAGCGTTGCATCTCCTCAATCTGACGGTCGATGCTGCTCTTGCGTTCATCAACCAGACCTTGCATCCCTTGCGCCTGATTAATGACATTCTTAATATTATCAGGCGAATAGAGATTCATCACATCCCCTGCAGAACCGATACCCGGGAGAGTGATCTGACCATCTCCACCCAGCATCCCCATGCTCCCCCCCTGCCCTCCTGAACTCCCGGAGCCGGCATTGGCCGCAATCGCCGCCCGCCTGGCCTGGATCTTCGCTTCCACCTCCGGGGGAGGTTTATACGCGGGCACCACGTTGGCAGAACTATCCATGCGAATGGTCTTGAAGGGCACACCTTCAGGCGGAGGCGTCGAGGTGAGATTGACGGTCCCTTTGGCATCGGTCCAGCGGTAAACCTTGTTGAACTCACCGGTGGCCGGTCTCTTCTCTGCCGACGTCTCTCCTGGCATGGCATCACGTACCGAATCCACCATACCACCGATATCGGGCGTTTCCAGATCCCGCATGACCGGCGGCGGTTTGAGCAGGGGTTTGCCGCCTGGTCCACCCGTGATGAACGGGACGGCAAAGGCCAGCAACAACACCAAGACCATGAGTTTGTAGATCAGTTTCAAACCACACTCCTGAACATCTTCCTAACTGTTATTGATCGCACAAACGCTCGAAACTACACCCGTTCTCCTGAACATAGAGCTTGTTATAGGAACAGAGCTCCATCACACCATGGAGATCATGGATCGATTGTGCCCGCCGCAGCGCCTCGACAACCTTCTGCAACCGACCATAACGGAAACAGATGTCGGGACGGCACTGCTCACACCGTGTTTGAACCAGTTTACTTCCGTTTAGCTCCGGAAGCGCGTCATACCAGCGAAAAACCGGGGCAACCTGTTCTGCCATAGTACGATTCTTATGAATAAGATCCAACACCAATGTCTTGATGATGAAGATCGACTGCTGTTCGTTCAGGCAGATCGTGCTCATACAGCCCTCTCCCTTCACAGTTCACGGACAGAGTAGAACGTACCCAACCGGTCAATCGCCTCCCCCCACCATTAACAACAGATAAATAATGTATTATTTAAATAAATTAACCAATTATCTACACTCAGAGAGTATCCATTCCCTGACAGAGATTCAATTCTTTTATTTTTCCATATTTTGATTTTTGTCAAAGACACGATGCCGACAGGGATCAGCAGGTACAGAATGACTCAGTGCGCATGCATCAAGCGTGGTCTCTGCCGCCAGGCGGTCCAGGCATCACAGTAGAGTTCCTGCGGCAACTGATAGGGAAAGAGCGGGTAGTCCGCATTGTGCACATCGTAGACCATGGGCCGATCCATCTCTTCGACGGCACGGCGCCAAGTCTCGACCACATCGATCACCATGCGCTCATCAAGGGCGACATAGTCGGGACGCTCTTCCGTAACGAATATCTGACCGTCATCGTCCGTCGCCCATTCAAGAAAGCGGATATCGCTCTCCTGCGGTTCTACGACAAGCAGCCAGTCATCCGCCGGCATCTGGCTAACGGTAATCGCTAAAACGAAGACATCCGGATCTTCCAAAGTATCGGTCATCAGGGAGATGGCCGGCACCATATCCATGGTATGTTCACGACTTTTGATCAGTAACTCCTTCTCTTCAGCAACAAAGCGCCGAGGGTCACCAACCAACTCCAACACCATCTTCTTCAACAACTGATTTGGCCCAACCATCCTGTATCCTCTACACCCCTATCTGCCCAATGCATAACAGCCACTCTGTTTCACTGACATCAAAACCCCAACAAACGTACGCTCAATAGTTCTTCGGTAGCTGTTTCGAGGCTCCTGTATAGAGATGATAGGCGTTGCGGCCCGCCTTTTTGGAACGATACATCGCCTCATCGGCGTTCTTCAGTAAAGAATCCACGTCCTGGGCATCTTGAGGATAGAGAGCCACCCCCAACGATCCCGAGATGAACACCTCTTCCTCCTCCAGGATAAAGGGTAGATTGAGTTGCTCCAATATCCTCATAGCAATGCCGGCGGCATCGGTATCGTTGCCAACATCCTGAAGAATTGCTGTAAACTCGTCACCGCCCAGCCTGGCCACGCTGTCCTTGCCTTTCACCACACTGGCAACCCTCTTCGATGACATGATCAGCAATTCATCCCCTGCCGGGTGGCCCAAACTGTCATTCACCCATTTGAAGCGATCCAGATCGATGAAAGCGACGGCAAAGGAGGTGTCGGTGGCCTTGGCGGCGGCAACCGCCTCCTTGAGCTGTTTCATAAAGAGAGAGCGGTTGGGAAGATCGGTCAGTGCGTCGTAGTTGGCCTGATAGTGAATGATGCGCTCCGCCTCCTTACGGGCGGTGATGTCACGCATGATACAGGTGAACAGAATACCCTGACGCAATTGAACATCGGTGACGGTAATCTCAAGATGGAAGGTGCCTCCCTCTTTGCTCCGTCCCAACGTTTCTCCGCGATTGGCGTGTTCTGTGTCGGTGAGAATCTCACGGGAGAAGAGCTGATTCCCAGAGGAGGCCTGATCCACCTCCGGCATCTCCGGTAGCAGACAGCGCAGATTGGAACCGATCAGCTCCTCTTCAGGGTAGCCGAAAATGGCTGTCGTCGCTGCGTTTACCGACTCGATGATCCCGTGGGTATCCACTATGACAAGCGCATCGGCCATACCGTCGAAAATCGCCTCCATGCGCGCCTTCTGCTCGGCGATACGGGCTTGAAACACCTTACGCTCGGTGACATCACGGATGATACCGATGGTACCGATATACTCGTCGAATTTCGATGTCGCCAGATTCTGGGTCAGACCGGTACAGCTCACATCGGCAACGATCATTCCCTCGGGAACCACGCCCTCGGCATCGTCTGATGTCAACTCCGGATCGCCGACCTTCAAATGCACTTCAAGACCGGCGGTCTTGCGATCGTTGGAACGGTGTTCATCAAACAATTTAGGCTGCACTGTCGGCGGTTTGCCCGTCTCCCGTATCTTCTCGATCACTCGATCGTAACTGACATTCTCCAGATCCTGCTCATCAATGAGCACCGTGAAGTGCTGACCCAACAGCTCTTCGGCTTCATAGCCCAGCGTCTTGATCGACTCATTGAGAAAGATGAAGCGTCCCTTGTTATCCAGGCGGTAGATCACATCAGGCACCGTCCGAACAAATCGACTCTCAACCAACGCCTCTGTATTGAAGCGCATCCTCTGGGTGAAGATGCGAAGAAGATTGAACGTAAAGGTGTGCGAGCGCTTGAACAGCGCATTCATCTCCGTGCGGGCAATCTGCAGAATGCGGGTCGGTTGATCCGCTTTGACGAACGCCGAGGGCATCTCCTCATCCACTGCAGAGAGTTCTCCGGTGCACGCCCCTTCCAGAATGTAGGAGATGGCTGGCGTATCAGGGGCGTTCAAATGGACGGACAGCTTTCCCGTCAATATCAGATAGAGATGGGCGTTGATCTGCTCCGGATGGAGCAGCAGGTCTCCCTCTTCCAACGTCAGCAGAGTGCTGTTCTCCAAGCACTCTCTGACCTCTTCATAATCAACATTCTGAAACAGAACCTGACGGGCATATTCTTCCGGTTGCAAATTCATGGCGTTACGTTTCTACCAGTCGTCTGAAATGAACAGCATGATACACGCGTGTAGGAATCACTCTCCGACCTCTTTATCAATACCATGATCACGGTCCGGATCAGAAGTGCCTTTTACAGAAATCCCCCTCTCGAACCGGGAGACACAGCCAAAAAAGCTCGCGCATCACCCAACATGTTTCCACGTTGATATTAAGGGTGTGTCCTCAATAAGCCCTAGAAGACACCCCTCTCATTGAAGAACGACTTGTACTTCATATCTTCTCCCTTAATATGCCCGACCAACCACTCTTGAAGAAAAGAGAGCATCTCCAGAGCGACGGTTGCCGACCCCTCCTGAAACTCCTGTTGCTTCTGTTCGAGCAGGGCCAGCAGCTTGACATGCTCCGCTTTCTGCTCTGCCAGACGGCCATAGCCATGGCGATGCATCAACGCCTCTTCGGTGGCAAAATGGCTCTCGGTAAACTCTGTCAAACGCCGCAGAATCTGCCCCATCTTCGCCTTACCGAGACCGTCACGCATGGCAGCGTGCAGCTCATTGACGATGTCGATGAGAAGGTTGTGATCATCGTTGAGCTGGCGCACGCCCACATCCAGAGAATCTTCCCAATAGATCAGTTTCTGATCATCGGGGATTTCAATCATGTAGAGCCGATCCAACATCTGAAACAGCTCTGTACGCCGCTGTGTGAACTGTTTCATGCCGGCCACACTACCTTCCCTGTTGCCGTCGTAGGCCATGCGCAGAATCTCGGAAGCGGAGGCGTGCACCTTGGCATGAAGTGGTTCGATCTGCGAGAAGATCGGTTCATGGGCAAACCGCTCCATCCCTTCATTGTAGTACCACTGCCCGAAGAAACACCCCTTATGGTCACCCGCCTTATCCGGTGAGATCTCCGAACGTCCGCGAATCGCCTGCTCCAGATGCCGCAACCAGGCCAGATGCCCCTCTTTTACCTTGCTGACGTCGAACAGGGTATCGCCGGTGATATAGTTGACCTGAGATGCACGCAACCCCTCGACGGCACTCTGAACCACATCGATCAGAGTGGAGAAGGTGTTGACGGAACCGGTCATGTAATCGGCCACGGTTCGCGTCTGATGCACCTGCTTCAACACCTCCTCGGCGGTGCTGCTCGTTGTCG
This sequence comes from Magnetococcales bacterium, assembly GCA_015231265.1. Classification (GTDB taxonomy): domain Bacteria; phylum Pseudomonadota; class Magnetococcia; order Magnetococcales; family JADGBX01; genus JADGBX01. Next base: position 17,114 of record JADGBX010000011.1, read on the forward strand.
CCGTTTCATCAAGAATCGCCGTCACTCTGGTATTCGCTTCCTGATTACGGTGGAAGACATTCTCTGCGGCCCGCGCAGCATTGGAGGAGGAACTGGCGATCTCCTGGGTTCCGGTGGCCGCTTCCAGTGCAGCACGAGACACCTCATCGGCAGCATCTTGAAGCTCGGCGGCATTGCGCGTGACATCATCGGAGGAAGTGGTCACATCCGAGAGCGCCTTGGAGATCTCCAGAATGGCGGCGCTCTGCTCATCCACGGCCAGAGTGATCTCCTGGTTGGCCTGATTGATATCCGCCACCAGTTGCGACACCTCTTCGGTCGCGTGGGCGGCATCATGAGAGTTGGATTGGATCCGTTTGACCTGATCTTCGATCAACTTGGTCGCTTCCGCAGTCTGGCGAGCCAGATCCTTCACCTCATTGGCAACAACCGCGAACCCCTTCCCGGCCTCACCAGCTCCGGCCGCTTCGATAGCGGCGTTCAGAGCGAGCATATTGGTCTGTTCGGCAATGGTACTGATCAGAGCGACGAACTTGCCGATCTCACTGGCTGAACCGGAAAGCGTCTCCATCACCTTCATGGTGGACTGGGTATGTTGATCGGCCGTCTCCGACCGTTGGCTGGCGGACTGACACCGTGTCCGCACCTCACCCAGCGTCGCACTCATCTGCTCCACCGCTGCTGCAACACTTCCGGAAGAGGTGTTAACATTCTGAAGGCTGCCGTTGACCGCTGCCAGATTGGAGGTCATCTCCTCGGCGGCTGAAGCCATGGTACTCACATTGATGCTGGCCTCTTCGGCGGCCGCAGCAATCGTGGTGATGTCCGTGGAGAGCATTTCAGCATCCGTAGAGACGCCCTGCATCTGGTTGGTCGCCTCTTCCACATCCGAGCGGATCTTGATAATCGCCTGCTCCAGCGCCCCGAAACGTTCGGCAGTGGAAGCCATGGCATCCATAGTAGAAAGGGCATCCCCACTCAACGTGGTTTTGACCTTGAGCAGTTCATTGATGCAGGCGGTAACCGAATCGGACTGCATCACGATCCGACGCACATTCCCGCACATGCGCCCGAAGACCGTATTGGCACTGATGGCCATCTCATCCAACTCGGTACGGCTGTCTGAAACCGGCAACGAACCGCGAAGATCGCCCTGGGCAATCACCTGCAACCTATCAATCATGGCGCGGATCGGCCGGAACAGGGAGCGATTCAACAGGCGGATGATGACGGTAGCCACCAGAAGGCTCAAACCGATGATTACACCGATCTGGATCATCAACTGAAGACGCATCTCCGCAACCTGTTCGCTCACATCCTCCATGATCACGACTCGACCGATTTCACGGTTGCTGAAATCGTTGATGGGGAAACCACGACTTGAATAGAGACGATCCTCAATGGTCACCTCCTGCTCAAGACCGTCCACACCCTGACTATTAGAGAGAATTTTTCGCGCACCCGAGGTGGAGAAGTCGTAGAAAATCAGATCGCGCCACGTGAAGTCGCTCTCTCCGCCATTGAAGCGTCGGGCCGTTTCAAACACATCCCGTTTGATCCCGATGGCGTAGTGCGTTCCCGTGATATTAGCTACCGTTGCGAAGATCGCTTTAAGACTGCTGCCATACTCGACACTCCCGACCGCTTTGCCGTGATGAATCACCGGATAGACGACTCTCAATCCCGGGCCACCGCGCCCCACCTCAATGCCTACGACCGGGGTCTGGTTCCGATTGACCGCCACGACGGTCTGGCGAAAGGATGCGAGATCATCGCCGAATTTCCCCGGTTTATGCACCCGGAAGAAGCTGGTTGCCGGTGACAGGTGGAACTGAAATTGACCGATTCCGTATACAGGCTTCAATCGATCGGCAAAGTGATCCGACAGCAGGTGAGACAGACGTTCTCGATCCCGACGAACAAATGCATCGATAACGTGTGGATTGCGCAGGAGGGTCTCCATCGCCATGGAAAGATCCCGCCCTTTTGCTGAGATCTGCTCGGTCAGGATCTTCTGAAACACCTGACTGGTCTCTTCCGCACTCTGCTGCAACCTCTCATGAGATGCCCGATAACTCAGAACGGAGAGCACAACACCGATACCGAACAGTGAGACGAGAACCGTCGTGACAACTTTGGTCTTGAGACTACCACTCCATTTAAACCTTACCATCTTCGACTCCATGACACTTCACACTGGAGAGACCCATGCTACGTCTCCCGGCAACATCTCCCTCTTCACTGGCAATCAATAATCTAGTGATGAAAACACATTGGAAATCGGAAACGGAAATCGGAAACGGAATAACTAAAACGCACTGGACCACAGAACACTCGACATGCTGAATCAATATCATGGAGCAGGAGTGGACTATTTCTTCTCCTCGATGCGCTCTTCAACCGAAGCGTGACGACCGGCAGAGACATCGGGAAACCGCCCTTGGATCGCTTTACAGACATCTTCAACCTGAAGAAACGCCTCCACCACTGCGGGGTCAAAGTGGCTCCCTGCTCCGGAGCGGATAACGTCCACTGCCTTGTGCCAAGGCCAGGCCGGTTTATAGCAGCGATCAGAAACCAATGCATCAAACACATCGGCAACAGCGGTCAAACGGGCACTCAGCGGAATCTCCCTCCGCTTCAGAGAGGCGCCCAGATCGGTGTCGGGGTCATGAATATCATCGATCCGGCCCGGATAGCCGCCGCCGCACCACTTCTCATGGTGATAGAGCGCGATCTCCTGCGCCATCAAGTCGAGTTCCGAGGAAATATTGACGAAAAGACGGGCACCGAATACCGTGTGCCACTTCATCACCCGGAACTCGTCACTGGTCAGTTTGCCCGGTTTCTTGAGGATGATATCCGAGATTCCCACCTTACCCACATCGTGCAGCATGGCGGCCAAACGAATGAGATCTTCATAACGACGGCGATCATTGTCATCGATATTCTTGTTCAGTGCCCACCGTCGGTAGATGGCAGCGGCCATGGCCCCAACCCTCTGAACGTGAGCGCCGGTCTCCGTAGGATCACGAAGTTCGGCCATTTTGACCATGCGCAGCACCAGTTCGTGCGTCATGATGCCACGCTCGATGGCGATCGCAGCATTCATACTGAACAGCGGCAGATAACTCTGACGATCCTTGGGGAAAGGAATCACCCTGCCATCGTCATCCATGGCATTGATCAACTGGATCACACCCAGAAGATCCCCCCGCTGCCCACGCAGAGGCATCGCCAGCAGCGAGCAGGTCCTATACCCGGAACGACGGTCAAAATCGTCCATGAATCGGTAGGGTGCATCCTCCGGCAGGCGGTGCACATCCTCCAGAACAAGCTCCTCTCCCGATGTGGCGACATGACCGACGATGGAGTTACTGTCCATGGGCACCGTGAAGTCGGTGTAGACCTCTTTGGAGATCACCCCTTCCTCAAACAGAGCATCATTCTGAATATGTCGAAATCGCAGACGCTTACCATCCACCAAAAAGATGGAGCCCGCCTCGGCATTGGTGAGCCGACGGGCTTCATAGAGCAGGCTTTCCAGAATAGCGTCAATCCCTTTGAGACCACCGGATGCACCGATAACCTTGAGGATCTCTTGATGAACATTGCGTGATGGACGCCTGATCGGTTGATACTGCTTGAGTCTCATGGAGAACACCAGCCTGACCGGAGTCGATGAAAGAGTGGCAGAAAACGCTTCGTAGACAGTACAACTCTACCCCTGGGAACCATCCGTTGACAAAGGGGTTTGACACACTGATTCATAAACGGTTCCACTCATCAGCCAACACGGAAACAGATGAGCAGGTTTCGCCAGTGACTCAGTACTCCAGATTCGGCAAAGGGCGAACATCTCTCATGAGACCAAATGCTCCAGTTCAAGCAGTAGAATGCTCTCCTTCACATCGCTTCCCTCATCCTGATATCGACCCAATCCCTGGACCAAGTGATTCCCTTCACTGCGTCCGCCAAGGCTGGCAGGAAGAGCATCTTCAATGGAATCGAGACGGCTGAAGAAGTTGATATCATCCACCGCCAGCCCGTATTTCAACGCACCGATCTGAATCAGGACGACGTATTCAAGCAAGTAGGAGCGGACCACACCCTCGATGCCATCGAACAGATTGAGCAGTTTTTTCAGCACGCCATTCTCAGCAGAAAGAACCAGCTCCTTTGCCTCTTCCTCTTTTCCGGCTTTGATCATCCCTTCGGCAACCACAGCCAGATTATGAATCTGTTTATGGGGCTCATCAAAGCGATCCATATAGGCGCGCAGATTGGCATTGTCACTCTCAAACGAATCATACCAGAGACCAAAAGCACACTTGTGCGGATTGGTCTGTACGGTGATCGGCTCGTGGTTGAGCACAGAGTGCTTAAGCGTGTTGAGCCAGTTGATATGATCCTGCTTACGCAATCCCATATTCTCCAACAGCTCATCAGTCTCAGCCGTGCGTCCGTCTGCCCCAAAACAGACGCGCAGGTCATAAACGGTTATATTTTCACCGCGATAGTCGATCATACCGCGAATGTCGTTGGAAGAGTGCGGAACTGCCGTGACTGTCTCAGGCATGTCGACGATTGAGAGCACATGACCATGCGGAATGCCATATAGACTTTTATTAACAGTAAAAACGAGATATTCAACATCCGGAAATGTGGCAGGCATAACACCCCCTTGTATTGTGTATTTATCGCTTCTAAGCAGAATTTATTATTATTGATTCGTATTTAAGCAGCATGAGAGACACCTTTCAACCGAACATTCGCACAAAGACTGACTTTTTTCCATACCCGCAAAAATGACAAAGCATCACATAGGCAATCGCCGTCATCACCTAAGAGCATCACACCTTTGAAAATTTCAATTATTTCTCTATTTTTCATAAACATGCTATTGAATATATCGACACAATATTGTACGGTGACCAAGAGATGGATTGAATGTGTGTAACGTGTTAACAGCCCTCCGAAACAGGTCTTTGTAACGTCTATGTCAGCGCGCTCCTTCTACGAAAATGCAACGATCGCCCGCACCCTCTTTCTGCTCTTTCTCATCATCATCTCCCTATCGATGCTTTTCCTGCTGGGTGTCACACGCTATCTGAAGCACGAATCCATCAGCCAACTGGCGATGGTCGAGGCTCGTCAACAGTCGGAGTTGATCTTCCAGAGTATCTACTCGGTGATGCGTAAGGGGTGGGATCGGGAGGAGATCGACCAGATGATGCTGCGCCTCAATAAAGCGATGCCCGACATTGAGGTTGCTGTGGTCCGCAGTGGCAAGGTTGCAGAGCTGTTCGGCGAGACCCCCGGCTCCAAAGAGGCGCGGCAGGACCTTGAGATGCAAAAGGTGATGCAGTCGGGAGAAGAAGCGCTGCTACAGGTGGATGACACCTTGCGCTTTCTCTTCCCCATGATGGCGCATAAAGAGTGCTTGAGCTGCCACGGCAACGTCTCGGAAGGGGATGTCAACGGTGTGATCGACATCCACTTCCCGGCCACCCGGCTCAAGGTGCCTTTGGAATTTACGCTGCACACCACGTTGATCACCGTGGGCATGATGTTTCTGTTGCTTTTTCTGCTGCTCTTTCTTGGCGTTCGCACGACTCTTGCCCGCCCCATCGTCATGCTCAGCGAACATATGGCGGATATCCGCAAGAGCGACAAACCTAATCGCCGCCTTGAGATGAAGACGTCTTGGTTACACGAAATCAAGGATCTCACCGACAACTTCAATGATCTGATGAGTCGGCTTGACGAGGCGCAGGAGCAGCTACTGATCCAATCGGAACGGGACCCACTGACTCAACTCTACAACCGTCGCAAGTTCGACGAACTCTTTGATCGAGAACTCGTTCGTTCCAAGCGCTACGATCATGAATTCGTCATTTTGATGTTGGATCTCAACAAGTTCAAACCCATCAACGACTCTCTCGGCCACGCGGCCGGTGATGCCATGTTGGTCGCTCTAGCGGAGAGCTTCCAGGAACAGATGCGTGAGAACGATGTGGTTGCCCGTGTCGGAGGGGATGAGTTTGCCGTTCTTCTTCCGGAAACCCCTGCCAGTCAGGCTAGAGAGATGGCCAGCAAGGTGGTCCAGATCGTTTCCGACACCAAAACCGAATATGCCGGACAACCACTACAGGTGGGAACCAGTGTCGGAGCCGTCTGTTATCCCCGTGACGGTGATGATGCCAAATCGCTGTTGATTGCTGCGGACATGGCCATGTATGCCGATAAAGCCAGTAAGCGCGCCAGCGGTGAAGCGCCTCGGTAATCGTCTCGATTAGCAATGATCTGATGACAAGAGCCGATATCCGGAAACAGAAACGCCCCGGAGCCCATTGAGTCCGGGGCGTTTCTGTTTCCGGTCTTTCACGTGCAAGTAGGCACTACCCTCAATGGCCGTGATGACCATGATGGCTGTGGTCCTCTGCCTGCACCTTCTCCATCTTGGTGATTCGATACACCTTATCTCGCCCCATCTTGAGGGTGAAGTGAACCGAATCCCCGGCCTTGAGGCTCTCCAGTTTGACCCGTTTGGTTACGGGTAGATCCATGGTCATTTTCGGCCAGTTTAGCGCCGGTATCGGTTCGTGGGTCAGATTGACCATCCGCTTTTCGGCATCAATGGTGTGCACAATCCCCATTCCCATCGCTTTGCTCGCGCTGGTTGCAGCACCGTGCCCCATGGCACTGTGGTCAGCAGCCCCTGACGACGGTGCGTGATGACCATGATGGCCCTCATGGCCGTCCATAGCGTGTGCTGAGAGGGGAAGAGCCAGAACACAGAGAGCCAGAAGGTGCCTTATAGGTAAACGATTCATAGCGATCATCCTTGTTGTGGTGTCGTTGACATCAGCCCGATCAGAGTCTTGCAACTCTGTGAATCCAGAGCGATAAAGAGTTCCCTTCACCTTTCGAAGTATACCATTTTTCATCACCGGCACCATCAGGCACGCACCGGCAGGCGTCGTCCCTCCCAGATCAGATAGATTGCAGGAATGACGATCAGCGTCAGCAGGGTCGTGGAGATCATTCCACCAACCATGGGCAGAGCGATGCGCCGCATCACATCCGCCCCCAACCCATCGGTAAAGAATACCGGCAACAGCCCAGCGATGATCACCGAGACGGTCATCAACTTCGGTCGAACGCGGAGCACGGCACCGTGCATGATCGCCTCGAAGAGATCGGTCCGATCTTTTGGTGGATGGGTACGCACCCGGTGATCGATATAGATAAGCATCACAACGGCAGTTTCCACGGCAATCCCACCCAGAGCGATGAATCCCACCGCCACCGCCACCGAGAGGTTATACCCGGCCAGATCCACCGCCCACATGCCGCCGATGAGTCCAAACGGCAGAGAGAGCATGATGATCATGGTGCGATCCAGCGTTCCGAAATGAAGCATCAACAGAACGAAGATGATCACGACGGCTGCGGGAATGGCAATCTTCAACCGCGCTTTCGCTTCCAACATCTGTTCGAACTGTCCCGACCAGGTTACTGCATAACCGGCTGGCAGCTTCACCCGCTGGGCGACATGCTCACGAGCGTCGGCAACAAAGCTACCGATGTCTCGATCGGCTATATCCACAAACACCCATCCGGTGAGGCGAGCATTCTCGGATTTGATCATAGGCGGCCCTTCGGAGAAGGCAATTGTCGCCAGCTCACCCAGAGGCACGTGGTGACCGTGGGGAGTTGGAATCAGGATATCCGCCAGCGCTTTGGCCGAATCCCGAAAGGGCCGATCGTAGCGCATCATAATCTTGTAACGCTCGCGCCCCTGCACACTTTCGGCCACCTTCATTCCCCCCAAAGCCACCTGAATGACCGACTGGAAGATCTCCATGTCGATATTCTGGCGCGCCAGCTCGGTACGGTTGGGGGTGATCTCAAGATATTTACCACCGGTCACACGATCAGCGAACGCGGAGCGGGTCCCTTTCACCTCTTTAACAGTTGCTTCAATATCCAGAGCGATACGACCGATCTCCTCCAGATCACTGCCGGAGATCTTGACACCTACCGGCGTCCGAATCCCGGTAGAGATCATATCCATGCGAATCTTGATAGGGTATCCCCAACTGTTCACCAATCCGGGCAGTTTCACCGTTTGATCCAGCGCCTTGATGATACCGTCCACCGTCATTCCGGTACGCCACTGCGCCTTGGGCTTCAGCTCAATCCAGGTCTCGATCATGGAGATGGGGGCAGGATCGGTCGCCGTATCGGCCCGCCCCACTTTTCCGAACACCCGTCCCACCTCCGGCACCGTCCGAATCAGACGGTTGGTCTGGGCCAACACCTCTTTAGCCTTGGTGATGGAGACACCGGGAAGCGTGGTGGGCATGTAGAGCAGCTCTCCTTCATAGAGGGCCGGCATGAACTCGGTGCCGGTTCTGGAGAGGGGAATCACCACACTGGCCAGCGCGGCAATCGCCAGAAGAATGGTCACCCAACGCAGTTTGAGACAGACCCAGAGCAGCGGCTTGTAGAGAGCGATGAAGAGACGATTGAGCGGGTTGGAGGTCTCCTTGAGAATCGTCCCGCGTATCAACCACACCATCAACACCGGCACCAGCGTCACCGACAGAATCGCCGCAAACGCCATGGCGTAGGTTTTGGTGTAGGCCAGGGGTGAAAAGAGCCGATAGCTCTCACCGGTCAGAGCAAACACCGGCAGAAACGACACCGTAATGATCAACAGTGAGAAGAAGAGTCCTGGCCCCACCTCCTTATTGGCGGCGAGGATGGTGGCCCGTCTCTCTGCGGCACTGCATGTTTTGGGGAGAGCGGAGAGTTTGCGATGGGCATTCTCCACCATGACGATGGAGGCATCCACCATGGCACCGATGGCTATGGCGATACCGCCGAGGGACATGATATTGGCGGTAATTCCCTGCGCAGTCATGACGATAAACGCTGCAAGAACACCCAGGGGAAGTGTCACGATGGCGACGAACGCGGAGCGCACATGGAGGAGAAAGATCAAACTGATCAGAGCAACGACCGCTGCCTCTTCCAGCAATTTATGGCTGAGATAGTCCACCGCTCCCTGAATCAACGGCGCCCGATCATAGACGGTGACGATCTCGATCCCTTCCGGCAGACCGTTCTGAAGCTGTCGGAGTTTCTCTTTGATACCCTTGATGACGGTAAGGGCGTTCTCACCGGAGCGCATCACAACGATTCCTGCAACCACCTCCCCTTCCCCATTGAGTTCCGCCACACCCCGGCGCAACTCCGGCCCCTCGACGATGCGTGCCACATCGGAGAGCAGAACCGGAGATCCATTCCTGCTCAATATGACGATCTGCTCCAGATCGGCGAGGCTGGTGACATACCCTTTGGAGCGGATCATGTATTCCGTCTCCCCCCGCTCGATCACCCGTCCGCCGACCTCCTTGCTGCCCGCCTTCACCGCCATGCGCACGCGGGTGAGGGGAACATGGTAGGCCCGCAAGCGGTTGGGGTCGATCAGAACCTGATACTCTTTAGTGAATCCCCCCACCGACGCCACTTCCGAAACCCCGGGCACCGTGGCCAGCTCAAAGCGGAGAAACCAGTCTTGCAGCGTGCGAAGTTGCGAGAGATCGTGCCGACCACTGCGGTCCACCAGAGCGTATTGGTAGATCCACCCCACCCCGGTGGCATCCGGTCCCATGCGGGAGCTGGCCGATGCGGGAAGCTGTCCCTGCACACTGGAGAGCGCTTCGGAGACGCGGCTTCGTGCCCAATATTGATCGACCCCATCTTCAAAGATGATGTAGACGAAGCTGGCCCCGAACATGGAGTACCCACGCACCGCTTCCGTTCTCGGCAGTCCCAATAGCGTTGTGGAAAGGGGGTAGGTGACCAGATCCTCGACGATCTGCGGAGACTGACCCGGGAAATCGGTACGGATGATCACCTGAGTGTCGGAGAGATCGGGAACCGCATCCAACGGTGCCCGCTGAACCGCCAACACCCCGGTCACTGCCAGAGCGATCATGGCCACAACAACCAGGATCTGGTTGTGAATCGACCACTCGATCACTTTGGCGACCAGAGAGAGGGAGGGGTCGTGCCCACCCACCTCCGAGACATTTCCATCTTCCGACCCGGACATCACTTCTGCTCCCCGTGATCCATCACAGCGGCTTCGTCTGCACTACTTGCTGGCGTATCCGATGCCTGTTGCTTCGATTCGGGGTAGGCAAGTGCCGTTGCAGTACCGTCACCGTAGGGATTGTACGCATCATCGTCCAACTGCATCCAGAGCCGCCCATTCCCATCATCCTGAAACAGGATCAATCCCTTGCTTTGGTAGTGCTCGGGCTTCGCCTCCAGAATCCAGGGTTTGAGAGTGGCAGTGAGATCGTTGAGTGCCGCCAGAATCTCCGTATCGGTGCGCGCCTGCTGAATACGGCCAACAGCCCGTTCGGCACCGTCGAGTAGAAATCCCAGTTGCGTCTTACCGAACCGGGACCAGAGCAGCGCTTTGATCTCTCGTGACGCCTGGAGAAACTTGGGATCCATATCGAAGCCATCGGCCAGCGATTCATGGACATAGAGCGCCGCATCCACAAGATGATCCACCATGGCCATCTGACCCTTGGTGAGGGAGAGCAGAGAAAGAGGTGTCTGCAACCGTTGCAGCTTGGTGAACGACTCCCGTAGCGCACTCTCGGAATCGAGCAGGAACTGACCGGAGATTACAACATCCTCGCCCGCTTTGATGCCTTCCAGAATCTCCGTCCGTCCTCCCGTCTCCAGACCGGTGCGGACGGTGCGGGGTTCGAAACGCCCTTCACCACTGGAGAGCACCACATGCGGGCCGTCACTATCCATCAAAATCGATTCACTGGGGATAGCCAATCGCTTCTGCACATCCACTTCGAATACCACATCAGCGTAGGCTCCGGGACGCAGAACCCCCTTGGGATTGGGAATCACCAATCGGACCTGACCGGTTCGACTGCTGGCATCGATAGTAGGGTAGATGTAGTCCACAGTCGTGCGGATGCCCGCACCGGGACGGTTGGGAAAAGTGACTCTGGCAACAGTCTTGCGGGAGATAAAGGGGAGATCCTTCTCCGGCACACTGGCCATCAGCCAGACGGAACGGTAGTCCTGAATCGTGATCAGAGACATGCCCGGTTTAATGTAGGAACCGGCACGGATGGCAAGTTTCGATACACGGCCCGCATGCACGGCATGCACCGGCACCCGCTGCAACACCCGCCGCTTCTTGCGTATCGTTGCCAAAGCACCCGCCTGCACGCCGAGAGATTTCAGACGTTGCCGAGAGACGGCGATGCGCGCTTTACTGCCCTGGGCAAGCGCGTCGAGATAGTCCTGTTGCGCCACCACCAGATCGGGACTGTAGAGGGTGAAGAGCAACCGCCCCCGCCGGACGATATCGCCGATGGCCGTCACTTTCAGGGTCTCAATCCACCCCTCCACGCGTCCGGAGAGGATGGTCTCCAGACGGCTGTTTTCGGTCACCAGTCCATAGGCACGCATCTCCCGACCGAAGGAGGTCATCTCCGCCCGCCCAAGCCGCACGCCCATGGTCTGGATCGTCTCAGCCGGAACAACGACACCTTGCCGCTGGTCGGAACCTGTCGCTTCGCCCTCATCTGCCGTGGCCATGGGCACCAGATCCATGCCGCAGATGGGACAGGCTCCCATCGCTTCAGCAATGTAGTGGGGATGCATGGGGCAGGTGAATTTTTTTGTCGACACCGTCTGGACAGACTCTTGGGCCATCACCGGAGTGATCACCCCAACCCCACCACTCACTATCATGAGGAAGAGACTCAGGATGGAAGCCAAACGAACCATGTTTCCCCTCACTCGGTGGTGATGAAGTGGCTGTTGATACGGGCGATCAGTTTCACACGACGAGCACGCTCTCCAGCCAACTCTACGTCAATGGCCAGACGACGAATCACCGGTCTCAATACCGCCTCCCACTGCACCCGGCCTGCGGCGTAGCGACGTCGGGCCGCCTCTTCCACTTTTTTGAGATTGTCCGATTTCTCTTGCAGAAGCTCCAAGGCTCGTTCACTGGTTTTGCGTTTGACATCGAGAACATCCAGAGTACGGCGAAGTGTACGCAGTTGGTCCTGATACGCCATCTCTGCGGCGGATTTTCGCGCCGACGCCGCTCTTAGATCGGGATCCTGTCGAAAATGCTGCCAGAGCGGCACCGTCACCCCCACCTTGGCCGTCACCCAATCCTCACCATCAAAGGTCGCCCCGGACTCACGGATCTGGTAAGTGGCACCGAAAGAGAATCGGGGATCATATGCAGCCTCCTTTTCAGCCACCCCCTGCTCTGCCACGGAGATTCCCGCATTGGCGATCTTGAGCAGGTGCATGGCATCGCTCCGGCCATCCCACACCTTCGCTTCCTGATCGGGAACGACAACCGGTTCACCATCGATCCCCGTCAGCGCATGCAGTCGGCTTTTCAGAACCGCTTTCTCCCCTTCCAACTCATTGAGTTTACGGTCGATCTCGGTTCGACTCACATCCAACTCGGCAAAGCGTCCATAGTCCGCCGCTCCCGACTCCAGGCGTCCCTGCAACCATGACTCCAGCTCTCCGTAGTGTTGATGCTGTGCCTTCAGTGCGGTGATGACGCTCTCTACCTTCTCATAGTCGGCAAGTATCCCAACCATCTCCGCCACCATCTCCGCATGGCGCCAAGCAGCAAGAAGCTCCTTTTTCGACCCACGGCGACGAAGACGTTCAGCTGTGGCCGACTGCTGACGGAAATTGGGCAACGCTTGGGTGATACCGATGGACTTGCTGGTGGGCAGGTAACGGTCAAACTCCGGATCTTCAACCGGCAGGTTATTCACGCCGAGCGTAATCACAGGATCGGCAAAACCGGTCGCCCCCTCGCCTTGGTGACGATCCCCGGCGCTCTGCTCTTTAAGTCCAAGAACAGCCGGATGCTGCCATATCGACGCCACAAGCTCTTCAAAGCTCGCTGAGTGCAGCGGTGATGGGACGAACATCACCAGAGCCGACAACAGGAACAGCGGGACGGAACCGTTAAAAAAGAGAGTCTTTACACAGCGATGGCAGGGGTTCACATGTTTTTCCATTCGGCAAGCGATCAGAGACTTCAACCTATTGAAAACACGCAATTGTGACATGTATTCTGATAAACATAAACCCTGAATAAACCTCAATATTTAACTATAACGCATCTCGATCCTTCAACCGGCTGCAACACACCATCAACTGCTCTCTGTTGCGGGGAATAGTCACACGATCATCAACACCCAGAGCGTTCATCACCGCCCACGCCACCGGCATCGGTAATCCTGCCGCAGCCATCTGTTCTCCATCTGTAAGAACCGTTTCCGCCTCTCCCTGAGCAATGACCGCCCCTTGGGAGAAGAGCGCTGCATCATCCGCCCAACCGTACGCAAGATCCACATCGTGGGTGGAGAGCACCACCGTCTTACCAAGCGCCTTGATATCAGAAAGAATGGCAAGAAGTTTGGTGACACCCTTGTGATCAAGACCAGCGGTCGGTTCGTCGAGAATCAGCAGCTCAGGATTCATGGCCACTACACCGGCGATGGCTACACGTTTCTTCTGCCCCAAACTCAACATGTGCGGAGGGCGGTGGCTTAATGCATGAAGATCGAGCTGGTTCATGACGGTTTCCACCCTCTGCGCGATTTCACCCGCATTCAGTCCCAAATTGGCGGGACCATAGGCGATCTCATCAGCCACCGTTGCGGCAAAAATCTGCTCATCGGGATTCTGAAACACAAAACCGACACGCGAACGCCACTCTCTAAGAAAGGAGCGCCTGTAGGAGACCGGTTTACCATCAAGGAGAATCGCTCCCCTCCTGGGTCGTAACAGTCCATTCAGGTGCATGAGCAGAGTGCTCTTACCGGCACCATTGGGACCAAGCAGAGCCAGATTGCGCCCGTGGGTGATGGTGAAATCGACACCGGAGAGCGCCTCTACACCGCCCGGATAGTCGTGATCCACCCCTTTCACCGCCATAAGGGTGCGGGGGAGACTCATTGCAACCATTGGCTCAGAACGGTTCCGGCCCCTCCAGTCAATACGGGAAGAAGAACGGCCAGCACGACACGCTGACGCCGAAGAGGTGGCAGAGTGGCCCGTGAGATAACGGTATCGGAGAGGGTGCGGGCCTCCATTGCCCGCTCCATGCGCCGAGCCTGCATGAAGGCCCGCCGGAACAGCGATGTCACCAGTGTTCCTATAGAACGAAAGCGCCGATCCATAGTCTCATGACCGAGACGCGCCTGTTGCGCCCGATAACCGGTGATCAGAGTGTCAGCCAGGATGAAGATCATGCGATAGGTGAGCAGAACGATATCCGCCAACCACTCCGGCATGCCAAGACTGTTGAACAACGCCATCCAACGGGTGGCTGGAATGGTCAGAATCATAAAAACCAATACAGCGGTGGCAGAAGCGGAGCGCAACAGTAGATGAAGGGCCAGTTCCCCACGCTCCGGTGTTATCTGCATCTGCACACCCTGGGATGACACCGACACGAATAGAGCCGGAAGTGTCACAAGAAGAAACCCGAAAGGGAGCAGAAACAGCCGCATGTAGAGCCCCGGCGGCACCTGCACCCATCTGATCAACCCCCAAAGAACTCCTGCCAGCAGAGGGGCTGTTCCCTCTGGAGGTGCTGCGATACTGATGGCCAGAAGAGCACTGGAAAGCACCATGATCTCCCAAGGATTCTCCCGTGACCAGCGATTGGCATGGGCGACGTGATCAATCTGTTTCATGATGCTTCCTGCCCTTATCCTGCTGGGCAGCACCCCGTTTCAGACCGATGTAGTAGCCAAGAAACCCCGCGCCCAACGCCGCCTGAAGAGCAAACAGCAACGTTTCGGTTTCCCCTCCCGGCGGTTCCCAAAGGGGCTCGAACCAGGGCTGATAGTTGCTGTCGATCGTAGTAATCATCGCCTGTGCCTGCCCGTCAGCACCAGCAAACTCGGATCCTTTCAGCGACGGCAGAACAAGGGGAAGCAGCGTCATCATGACAACAACAAATAGCAGCATCACATTGGTGCGTTTCATGCCGTCACCTCCCGTTTCGACCGTTTTGAGAACCGTTTTAAATCATTCAGTTCATCTCGACTGTATTCGAGGAGGAAGTTCATCACCATCACGGTCAACACCCCTTCAGTGATGGCAAGCGGAATCTGGGTAAGAGCAAAAATGGAGAGAAAGGTGAGAATGGAACCGGCACTCCCCCCGACAGGATCGGGAAAAGCCAATCCGAGCTGAATCGCCGTCACCACATAAGTGGCCAGACAGCCGAGAGCCGTGGCCGAAAAGATGGCGATTGACCCCTTGCTCCCCAACCGTGTCATCAGACGATGCACACCATAGGCAACATAGGGACCGGCGACACCCATGGCGAAGAGATTGGCGCCTAGGGTGGAGAGACCGCCATGGGCAAGAAGCAACGCTTGAAACAGCAGAACGATCGCCCCCAGAACCGCCATCACCGACGGCCCGAAAAGCAACGCTCCCAATCCGGTCCCGGTGGGGTGGGAACTGCTTCCCGTCACCGACGGCAGCTTCAACGCCGACAGTACGAACGAGAACGCGGCAGAAGCACCCAACAGAAGACGCGTCTCCGGATGCTCTTTCAGAATCCTCTTGATTCGGCGGCTGCCCATAATCAGAAACGGCACCGAAGCTGCCCCCCATGCTGCGGCGTGCAGCGGTGGCAGAAAACCTTCCATGATGTGCATAGTGAACTCCCCCGACTGGCACGATGAAAGAACCATTCACAACAGAGTGGGGAGTCGGCAGAGAGCGTGAAGGTACCCGCGCACCGAGACCCGTAACCCTATGCGCGAAGGTTCGTGTCCAAAGGTGTCGTCGGGCAGGTTTTCGGACTCAGGATTTCAGTTCCGCAAAGGAACACACCGGAAGAGGCGGCTTCCCACTCATTCTGTAATGAGCAGTGCCTGGTGTCCTCGTTGAACACCTGCCCCTTCCGTCATCCTATACCGCTGCGCGTCAGTCCTGGAGTCACACCAGGTTCCCGTTTGAGTTCCCCGAACAGGGAAGCACCCGCGACCTGTTGATGGTTACAAGATCTCCCGCAGCAAGTCAATTAATAACAACACACTGACACTCGGCATCACGTCCCGCAGAATGTCTGGTAGCGCGCTGCTCCCGGCCCAGGTGGTTGCTGATACGGGACCAGTTCCAAGCGATCCTCATAGGGAGCACTCAAGGCATCAAGCAGGGCGTGCAGAGGAGAGAGATCGCTCTTTTCCATCGCAGCGCCCAACGCCTCTTCTACCATGTGGTTACGGGGAATAGCGGCAGGATTGGCCGCGCACATGCAGGCCTGAGAAGCTGAACGCTCCGACGTCTGCCGCTCTCGACGCTGTTGCCAACTCCGGTGCCAGTGCAGGAACACCTCCTCTTGATATAGAGATGTTTCAGGAATTCCCTCATTCTCTGCCAGCGCTCTAAAAGTACGGGTGTAGTCCGCCTTTTGCGCCGTCATCCAATCCAACAAACCGTTGATCAGGTCGGCATCGCCCTCTTCTACGCCGAACAATCCCAGTTTGCGACGCATCATGGCCAACCAGCTCTTTTCGAAACGGGGAGAGAAATCATTGAGGATCTCGGTGGCGATCTCGATGGCGGTCTCTTGCTTATCATGCAACAGAGGCAGAAGAGCCTCGGCAAAACGGGTACAGTTCCACTGGGCAATGGCCGGTTGATTGCCAAAGGCGTAACGCCCCTGATGATCGATGGAACTGAAGACGGTGGCTGTATCGTAGCTGTCCATGAAGGCGCATGGACCGTAGTCGATGGTTTCACCGCAGATGGAGCAGTTATCGGTATTCATCACACCGTGAATGAAACCAACCCGCAACCACTCCGTGATCAGATCCACCTGCCGCTCCATCACACCGCGCAGGAGTGTTTGGGCAGGATTACCCTGATCGATGCGCTCCGGATAGTGGCGTTCGAGCGCGTAATCGACCAGTTGCCGTAACACGTCATGCTCACCGCGCATGGTGACATATTGGAAGGTGCCCACACGCAGATGGCTGGCTGCCACCCGCGTCAGAATCGCCCCGGGTTCCATGCCCTCCCGGAACACCGGCTCCCCCGTCGTGACAACGGCCAGACTGCGGGTGGTAGAGATGCCCAGAGCGTGCATCGCTTCACTGATCACATACTCCCGCAGCATCGGCCCCAGAACCGCCTTACCGTCACCGCTGCGAGAGTAGGGTGTACGTCCTGAACCTTTGAACTGGATATCGACACGTCTCTCGTCAGGGGTGATCTGCTCCCCCAATACAATAGCCCGACCATCGCCCAACATAGTGAAGTGGCCGAACTGATGGCCGGCATAGGCCTGCGCCAGCGGCTCACTCCCTTCAGGCAACACTGTGCCAGAAAAGAGCGCTGCACGCTCCGATTCGTCGAGTCCGGAGAGATCCAGACCGAGTTGACGGGAGAGCGGTCTATTCAGAACGACCATT
Source organism: Magnetococcales bacterium (assembly GCA_015231265.1). GTDB lineage: Bacteria > Pseudomonadota > Magnetococcia > Magnetococcales > JADGBX01 > JADGBX01. Next base: position 34,660 of record JADGBX010000011.1, read on the forward strand.
CGGGGCTCTTTCACCGCAACCGGGTTGACACGGGTAAAGAGCATCTCCGGCAGACGTGCATAACTGTTATCAAACGACCATCCAGACTGAGCAGCCATCCGTTCACCTTTTCTTTCCGGAAAACAACCGAATCATCGTGACACCATGCACGCTGAATACCTCAGGATCGCAGAAAACCCCAGGCCAGCATCAGCCAACCGGCAATCAGGCAGAATCCACCCAAGGGTGTCAGCGCTCCCCACGGTGTCCATTCCACCAAAGAGAGAAGATAGAGATTGCCGCAAAAGAGGAGAATTCCGGCAGTGAGAAGAGCACCTGCCCACGCCAGAGCGCCTTCTCTGATTCCCGACGTAACGAGCCGAGCCATCATGATCAATCCGAGCGCGTGCCACATCTGATAGTCGTTGGCGGTGGAGAAACGGTTAAGCGCGACAGCATCCCCCTTCAACACATGGGCACCATAGGCCCCCAGCGCAACAGCCAGCGCGGCGTTGACCGCACCGAACGACCCCAATAACCGCTGAAGAGTCATTCAGCTCTCCCTATATTTTTTGGAAACAGAAGAGTGCATGTACGCACAATCCCGACCGATAATCAGACAGTGCTTTAGAATGCATCTCCGACAAGTCGTTCCACAATGCCTTCAAAAAGATCGGTAATCACATCTCGATCCTCGTGGTTGACCAGAATCGCCACCACCATCTCCTGATCGGGAAGATAGGTCAGATCACTCTGAAACCCGGCACTGGATCCATCGTGGCCCCATGCCGTTCCGAACGGTGTTTCGAATCGTCCCAGACCCAATCCATACGCCTGACCCTGCTCCGGAGACTCGGGATGGATCGTCATCATCTGCTGCAGCATTGCCGGAGTAAGAAGGCGACGCTCGTGGAGTAGCGCTGTCATGAACCGAACAAGCCCACCGGCATCACTGATCAGACCACCATCCCCCACTCCCAAGGCGTCATTGATGGCGGTGACATCCCCATTATCGTTGTAACCACGCACCTGCAAACCACCAAAACCGCCTGACCGCTTCTCATGTATCTCTGTAAAGGTCCCGGACATAGCCAGAGGGGTGAAGATCAAGCGGCGCATCTGGGCATGAAGCGGGCTCCCCGTCATCCGCTCAACCAGAAAGTCGAGCAGGACATAGTTGCTGTTGGAATAGCTCCACCCTTCACCGACACGATAGTCTGCCTGCTTTCCAAGGATGTGGGAAAGAAGCTCTTCTCTGCTGCGTGTGCGCTGTGGATCTCGATCCAGGCTGTCGTTGTAGGTATCCGTGTCCAGATAGTCCGGGATGCCGCTGCTCATTCCCAGAAGATGCCGCAGAGTGAGATGGCGGGCATTGGCCAGGGAGGGCTGCCACACATCGGGCAGTAGAGGAAACAGGGGCTGGTCCAGTCCCCATACACCCTCCTCCACCAATCGCAGCACCGTGGTCGCAACGAGGAGCTTGCTGACACTGGCGATGCGCAGAGCATCGTCAGGCTGCATGGGCCGCTTGTGTGTCAGATCCGCCCACCCGGCAGCACCCTGCCACTGCCGCCCCTGCCACCACACCATGGCAACCACTCCGGGCAGACCCGAGTCCTTCCGAAACTGCTCAAGAAATGCTTGCAGGGTGTGTCTTTGCTGTTCGGAAAGAGCATCAGGAGCATGCACGGAACGCCTCTCACTACGCAGTTCACCAACGGCAAACGGTGAGATGGACAGCAGCAGAAAGAGCAGAGCAGCGGTGTGGCGAAAGATCATGACGCTTTGAAAAAGGTTCAGCTCTGCTGGGCGGCAAAAATGGTCTGCAGACCCATAAACGCCTCGGCAAGACTGCTCTGATCGCCCACATCCTGCTTCAGAAGGATGCGCACCGGCTCAATCAACTGAATCGCCCGGTCGATCCGAGGGTTACTGCCTGGCACATAAGCACCGATGTTGATCATATCCTCGGCACGGGCATAGGTGGCCAACACCTCCCGCACCTCACCGGCCAGACGGACATGTTCCGGGTCGGCAATCGTGCTCATCAGACGGGAGATGGAGCCGGAAATGTCGATGGGTGGGTAGTGATTCTCCGCAGCCAGATCTCGGGAAAGCAGAATATGGCCATCGAGAATACCGCGAACCGCATCGACGATGGGGTCTTGAATATCATCCCCCTCCATCAACACCGTATAGATGGCGGTGATGCTTCCAACCCCCTGGTCCCGACCCGTACGCTCCAACAGCTTGGGCAGCAGCATGAAAGTTGACGGCGGGTAGCCCTTACTGGTGGGAGGCTCGCCGCGTGCCAGCCCCACTTCACGCTGGGCCATGGCAAAGCGGGTGACCGAGTCCATGAGAAAAAGCACATCCTTCTGCTGAGCACGGAAATACTCGGCAATGGCCGTGGCCAGATAGGCAGCTCTCAGTCGCAACAGAGGCGGTTGATCGGACGTTGCCACCACAATCACCGAACGGGCAACCCCTTCCGGCCCCAACTCCTTTTCCAGAAACTCGACCACCTCACGTCCACGTTCACCGATCAGGGCGATAACGTTGACATCAGCGGTGGTGTAGCGAGACATCATGCCCAGCAAGGTACTCTTACCCACGCCGGAACCGGAGAAGATGCCAACACGCTGCCCTTTACCCACGGTCAGAGTTGCATTGACCGAACGGACGCCTAGATCGAGAGGCGTATCGATACGCCGCCGCAGCATGGGGTTGATCGGTTCGGCATGCAGGGCAACCTCTTCGTGCAGACGTGGGGCGGGTTGATCATCCAGCGGATCACCCATGGGTCCGATGATGCGTCCCAACAACCCCTCACCTACCGCGACCCGTTCCGTTCGCCCACGAGAGATGATCAGACTTCCGGGTCGAATCCCCTTCACCGTTCCCAAAGGCATGAGAAGAACCGCATCGTTGCGAAATCCCACTACCTCCGCTTTTACCGGCTCCTCCCCCTCGGGAGCCACCTCGCACATCTCACCAATGGAGACCATGGGGCCGGCCCCTTCGATCAGCATGCCCACGACTTGGCTGACTCGACCATACCGCGTGATACCGAGAGACTCCCGGCCCACTGCCGCATACTCATTCCACGGGATGGAGATCTCCTCTGCAGCCATCATCATGCGCCCTCTCCCTGATCATCATCGGGTTCAGCCCCCTCTTCTCTGGCTCTGGCCTGCGCATCCAGGGCTCGGGCAACGATGGCTGCCTCATCCATCGACCCCTCTTCCGACGCCTCGATACCGGCCATACCCTGCTCGGTCTCCATGGAGACCGGTTGCTCGACGGGATGCTCCGGCTCTGTTGAGACGGGCGACTCGGGGGCGCTCTCAAGCTCCGGTTCTACAGGGATCTCCTGTTCTATCACGGCGGCTGGAGCGCTCTCGTGAACACTTTCGACAGGACTCTCCGGCTCCATCGCGGCCTGTGGCTCAGGCGTGCTCTCCAGAGCAGTCTCTACAGGAATCTCAGGCTCCGGTGCTATCGATGGTGCAGGAGTGTTCTCTTGACCATGAGCGGGCTCGACAGGGCTCTCCGGTACCGCCATGGGTTCGGGTGCCCGCACTTGAGCCGTTTCAACTGGCATCTCAGGAGGAGTTATCGTCTGGCCTATGGTGCCATTTTCCGGACCGGAAGGCGGTTCCGGCGCAACAGGAGTCTGTTGTTCAACAATCGGCTCGCTGGTTTCCGCATGTGCAGGTGCTGCCTCTCCCTCCGGGGAGGCGGAAACGAATTCGAACACCTCCTCCTCTTCTGCCGCTCTCTGAGCAGCAACCCGCGCCCGCTCCAGTCGACGATGCGCGGCTAGCGCGGCAACCTGGGCAACCTCCGGCGACACGGCACGAAGCCGCTCATGGAGAAAACGGTGCAGATTGGTCTCCATCTCCTGCAACTGCCCTTCCAGATCCTCCTCCACACCTCCGAAACTACTCTCCACCCGAACGGAACCCGGGACAATGGCAGCATCTTCTTGAATGGTTAACTGCTGAAAACCTTTGATCCGTTTCAGTATCTCCGCACTCTCAGGGGCGACATGGACGACGGCTTGATCCTTCTCCGCCACCTCATTCAGCAACCGTTTAACCCGTGCAGCAAGGCTCTGGTGGTTGATTGCCAGTTCATGGCGATGGAGTTGTCGCACCAGGGTAATGGCGGTCTCTACAAGAAACTGTTCCGACGCGGCAAAGATTCTGGCAGGCAGACCATCCAGTTGCCGAAGAATCGACTCCAACTCCGGAAGACGCTCAGCCAGCAGCGCTTCCATCTTCTGCATGCCCATCTCCATACCGGCCTGCTCGGCCGCTTCATAGACGCGCTGATAGGTCTCCCGCTCCAACTGCTCCAAGCGGCGCTGTTGCAACTCTTCGGTAGAGAATTCGGGCGTCTCCTCTACCGGAGCTTCCGGCTCCTGCTTGCTGAGGTTTCCGTACGCGGTGAAACCGACGGATTCCTGACTCCTCTTATGATCCAGCAGATCGGCAAAACTGACTGTCTGCACCGCATCACTCAGAGACTCACCGGATTGGATTTGTGTCTTGGCCGCCATCGTTTACCCACTATCTGTTTGATCACACCGTGGACATGACAAACCCCTTCCAATACTGAAAGGGGCATATCATCTCTGCCTTGTTCTCTATTCATGCAAAATTTCGGCCACGCTACTCCCGCACCGAAACCGAAGGGTGTTACAACACCATGTCGTCGGACCCCTTGCCCATGATGACGATGGTTCCTTCGTCCTCCAGACGGCGCGCCACTTTGAGAATCGCCTGCTGAGCCCCTTCCACTTCGGCGACCTTCACCGGCCCCATCATCTCCAGATCCTCGCGCAGCATCTCGGCGGCGCGTTCCGACATGTTGCCGAAGAACTTCTCCTTGAGGCGTTCGTCGGCCCCCTTGAGCGCCGTCAGCAGCTCGTCGTTGGAAACCTCCCGCAGAAGTGTCTGGAAGCTCTTGTCGTCCATAAGCAGGAGATCCTCGAACAGGAACATCTCCTTGCGCACCTCTTCGGCCAGCGGATTGTCCTCCTCGTCCAGGAAGGCAAGCAGCTTGTCGGCGATCTCGCGGCTCATCATATTGAGCAGCTCCGCCACCTTCTGCACACCACCGCCACCCTCCTGGGTGTAGAGACCACGGGCTGCACCCAGAGCCTCCAGTTCGGTGAGCAGGGACTCTTCGATATCCTCCATGGCACCCGGGGGCAGATTGCCCAGCTTGGCCATGCGGTAGATCACCTCCTGCTGCACATCCGGTGCCAGAAAATCGATGACGAACGACGCCTGTTCGGTCTGAATCTGTGACAGGATCAGAGCGATGCTCTGGGGATGCTCGTTGCCCAGGAACGTTGCCACCAAGGTGGGTTCCATGGCGTTGAGGATCTCCCACGGGGTGTTCTTCGGCCCCTGCTGAAGATCCTTGATCAACTGCCGCCCCTTCTCCTTGCCCAGGACGTTGAAGATCAAATCCTTCACCCGCGACATGCCGCCACGGACGTTGAACTGCTGATTCTCGAACCGTTCGAGAAACTCCATCCGCACCTTTTCCACCACCTCCTGGGACATGGATCCCATCCGGGCAATGGTGCGGGAGAGTTCACGGATCTCATCCTCGTGCATCCCTTCCAACAGCTTCTTGGCATCCTCATCTGGCAGGGAAAGCACGAAGATTGCCGCCTTCTCCTTGCCGGTCAACGGCGCATTGGGATCACGGGGAGCCGGTAGCGGGCCAGCCAGCTCATCAGAGAGATCATCATCGATAACTGCATCCACCATCGTACATTCCTCATTCCAGTCGAATCAGTCATGGAACCCCATGATAACATGGCAAACAGCGTTCTCCATATCGAAATACCATGCGCTGTGCCAGACGTCTGAATCCTCTTCAGACACACCTCTGCGGCCTGCCCTCCCATCTTGATGGAGAGGTTCAGACCGCAGAGGTTCTTTTCATCGCTGACCTGTATCAGCCATCTTCCATCATCCAGCCACGAACAATCTCCCGCGCCTCGTCCAGATGATCGGCAATCAACTGCTGCGTCATCTGGCTGTGGCGATCCGGAACCATCTGCCGGATCGGGTGCTCTGCCGGAATACTGCCCACCCCGTCGGCCAGCAGCATCTGCTCCAGCTCGGCCACGGTGCGGGGCAGACCGTCGTCGCCCACCTTCTCCGGTGCCAGCAGTTTGGCCACCATGGGACGAAGCACGAAGAGCAGCAGTCCCAGAATCACCAGCCACATCAGCACCTGCAGGTAGAACTCAGGCATCTGCCAGAAGGGTGTTCCTTCCGAACCCGCCGGCATCACGATCGGCTCGAATGCGGTGTTGGTGACCTGAATCACGTCACCCCGGTTGGCGTTGAAACCCACCGCATTCTCGATAATCTTCTGATAGCTGGCGATCTCCTCCGTGGAGCGCGCTTCATACTTGGGCGGTTCGCCCTCCTGTTCGGGAGAGACGTACTTGCCGTCCAGAAGCACGGCAACTGAGAGCCGCTTGATGGTGCCTGTGGGCAGAAGAACCTTGTTGACGGTCTTGGAGATCTCGTAGTTGACGGTCTCCTTCTCGACACTACGGCTCTGGTCCGAGCCCCCGCCGGACATGGCGGCCTGAGCGTTAGGATCATTGGGCTGCACACCGGGAACACCGCCAACACCGAACACACCGCGGCTCGACTCGTTGACGAACTGTTCACTCCGAGGCACCTGCCCTTCCGGATCAAACACCTCTTCCATACGCTCGACTCGGGAGAGGTCCAGTTCAGCAGTCACCCGAACGATGCTCTTGCCGGCTCCTAGAACCGGATCAAGCATGGTCTGGGCCTTCTCCTCCAGAGATTTCTCGATGGAGCGCTGCAGGGAGAGACTCTCGTCCATGGGCATGCGGCCATCGTCGGGAGAGCTTTTCCCCCCGGCGATCAGATTGCCCTTCTGGTCCACCAGGGTGACGTTATCTTCATCCAATCCCGCCACGGCTGTTGCAATCAGATGGACGATGCCATCGGACTGCGCCGGACGCATGGGACGGCTCAGATCGAGAATCACCGACGCCGACGCTTCCCGCCGCTCGGAGACGAACAGGGAGTCCTTGGGCAACACCAGATGCACACGGGCCGAGTTGACGGCAGCCACGTTTTCGATGGTCCGAGAGAGCTCGCCCTGCAACGCACGCTGGTAGTTCATGCGCTGCATGAAGTCGGTCATGCCTACCAGAGAGGTCTGGTCAAAGATTTCGAAGCCCACCCCTGTGCCTTGTTTGGGCAGGCCCAGTTGGGCCATTTCCAAGCGGACCTCATGCACCCGATCATTGGGGATGCTGACCATGGTGTTATTGGCCCCCAGAGTGTAGGGGATGCCCAATTTGGAGAGTTCCTCCACCACCCGAGCGGTTTCTTCTTCGGGCAGGCCCGAGAAGAGCACCTTAAAG
>JADGBX010000120.1 GCA_015231265.1 Magnetococcales bacterium
CAACGCAGCATGGTGCATTTTCAGGCCAAACCCGAAGGGCTGGCGGCACGCCAGCGCGGTTTCGGGCTCATTGAGGACACGCCCTAGTTTTTGAAACGGGATCGAGAGAAACATGGCCGACCCCACGCAGCAGTCGACACTGCCATCGTTCAAGCAGACCACCTTTACCCAGGGGTGCGCCAGTTGTGACGTTCAGAACCGCATAGCTCTACGCAATGCCGGGAAACGTGCCCGCTGTGGAAAATGCGGCAAGCCGCTTGGTCTGGTCGGCCCAAGTTATTCAATAGCTGTCGAGGAGCGCTCCTTCCAGGAACAGGTGATGGAGTCGCGGCTTCCGGTTCTGGTGGATTTTTGGGCGGAGTGGTGTGGCCCCTGTCTGCAGATTGCACCGCATCTTGATGCCATTGCCCTGGAGTATGCCGGTCGTCTGAAAGTGGTCAAGGTAGATACGGAAACCAACGCCGGTCTGGCCCGGCACTACCGGATTCGTTCCATCCCGACCCTGATGCTGTTCGACAACGGTGAAATGAAAACACGGGCAACGGGCGCTCTGCCTGCCCAACAACTGCACGCGTGGCTTCAACAGGCTCTAGCCGACTGAACCAAGAACCAACTCCCAAGCGTTTGGAGGCTCTTCACCCCTCTTATTCGCTCACATAGAGACTTCAACGACATCATGCATCATCAACCCAAACATCTGTTCGATCCCAAAAAACGGTTCCGCCTGCTCGATCCGGAACACCGTATGGTTCGTGATCCACTCACTCTGATCCACGAGATGGGCATCGGCGAAGGGATGCGGGTTGTAGACATGGGATGTGGGCCCGGTTTCTTCACGGCTCCCCTCCTGAAAGCTGTTGGTTCGAAAGGGCATATCGCTGCCATCGATACGCAAACCGAGATGCTCGACACCCTGAAGGATCACGTCGTAAAATCTCTGGGCGGCATGCCGGACACTCTCACCATTGAACAGTGCGACATGCGGGAGAACTCCCTGGAGACCGGAAGCTGGGATAGAGTGCTGCTCGCTTTCACCCTGCATGAGGTGGATGTACCGGGCGCCCTTGAAGAGGTGCGCCGCCTTCTCCATCCCGAAGGGGAGCTGATCGCCCTGGAGTGGGGAGCCCCCCCGGACCCCAACGCACCGGTAAAAACGGGCCCACCGATGGATCACCGTCTTCTTCCCGAAACACTGATTACCTTACTGGAAGAGGCCGGTTTTCTCGTCATGGGTCAGGAGGAGCGTATCGCCTGTTGCCAATATTGGATAGCAGCAGCACCCACACCTATGGGCTGAACCCCCTCTCCCACGCAGAGAGATACAGAGAACTTACTGAGTGAGACTATCAGAAAACAGAAAAGCCGGAACCTCTACGTGGTTCCGGCTTTTCTGTTGATACCCTATGACGATGCGACACCGCTCAGTAGTTGCGCTCCATGAGAATCTTGGTTGCGGAACGGTCATCGGCTTCGATCACGGTCAAGCGATAATCCTGCTCGACGATGTGGTCATCCTGTTTGGGAATCCGTCCCAGACGCAGCCCAATCAGACCGGCGATGGTGTGCGCCTTGCCCACCGGCAGGTGCAGATAGAGCTCATCGTTGAGATGGGAGATGGGTGTCCGACCATCAACGTGGTAGGAGTCGTCCTCCTGCTTCTCGATGTGATAGCGGTTGGAGTGGGAACGATACTCTTCGAAGTTGATGCCGAGATCGATCTCACCCATCACCTCTTCCAGGATATCCTCCATGGTGAGGACGCCGATGCTGGATCCGAACTCATCCACCACCACACCGAAATGATCCTCCCTACTGCGCAGATCACCCAACACCTGATCCAGATTCTGAATCGGTGAGAGATAGAGGGGCTTATGGATGAAATCATTGAGCTTCTTCTTGGCCATCTCCTCCTTGGGCATCAGAAGATCCCAGGAGTTGAGGGTCAGTACGCCGATGGTGTCGGTGATGTTGTCCTTGTAGACCGGCAGACGGTTGAAACCGGTCTCACGCACCCGCTGGATGGCGTAGGAGAGTTTGGAGTCTTCACGGATTCCGGCAACCTCGGCCAGGGGAACCATGCTCTCACCCACCGTGGTGTCGGCGAAGCGAATGATGCGGCGGATGCGCTCTTTGTCCAGTTTCTCGACACCGGGTTTGGCTTCGGACATCTCCAGGATCATACGGATTCCTTCGCGGGTGATCTTCTCCTGGTCGTCACTGCTGCCGCCCACCAGTTTGGTTGCGAAGCGTGCCACCCGGCTGAAGATGAAGATCACCGGCATGAAGGCGATCGATGACCAGTGCAGAGGATAGATGATCCAGGTAACGATGGTGTCGGCCTTCTGCTGATAGACACTCTTGGGCACGATCTCGCCCAAAATCAGCATGAAGGGGGTGAGCACCAGCACTGAGATCAAGTCACCGATGGAGCCCAGAGCTTCGATGAAGATCAAAGCACCCATGGTGGAGACACCCACCGTGGCGATGTTGGTTCCCACCAGCGTCGTACCGAGGATTACATCAGGGGTCTCGAACAGCTTGAGCACCTTCTGAGCGCCCCGATTGCCGTTCTTGGCCAGATGGCGCATCTTCAGCTTATCGGAGTTGACCATGGCGATTTCCGAGCCGGAGAAGAAACCCTTCAACAGCATCAGAAGAATCATGGCAAACAACTGCATAATGATATCAGGATTCATGTTTCATGCTCCTTGCGATTCGCCCGGGAACTCCCATGGAGACTCCCGAAGGCGACGGGTGCCGATGGGTCACGATGCTTTGGATGGCTCACCATCCTTGGCGTCGGTTTCCGTGTCGGCGGCCTCTGGCTCACCCTCGCTCTGTTTTTCGCCATCCGGGGACACGTCCGAGTCGGAGGTGTCGCTTTCGGTACCCTCTTCTGCTTCTGCTGCATCTTCGGCCTGATCCGGGGTATCACTCACCACGAGCACTCCCGATTTCTTCTCTCCGTCGGCGTTCTCTTCCTCTTCTTCGTCGGGATCGCTCTTGAGTTTGACCTCAAGAGACTGAATCCGATAACCATCCATCTCGGTCACTTTGAAGGAGATCCCATTTCCGGAGACTTTATCACCTTCTTTGGGAACCCGTCCGAACAGACGGAGTGCATAACCGCCGATGGTGGTCATGCGTGGATCGCTGATCTCGATATTGGTGAGATAGCTGAAATCCATCAGACGCATGTCGGCAGGCAGGAAGAAGCAATCACCAGCGGAGTTGGTCTTGAACTTCTCCAGGAGCTGCATATCGGAGGAGAGTCCGCCGAAGATGAAGCTGAGAACATCCTTGATGGTGATGATACCGCTGATGCTGCCGTCCTCACTGATCACCAGAGCACCACGGGTATCGTGCTCCCGCAGATAGTCGAACATCTCATCGACCAGTTTGGTCTGGGGAACCGCGTTGGCGGGCCGTAGCAGCTCAGTCAGTCTGACTTTCGAGAGGTCGCTGTCGCTGTGCACCAACTCCACCAGATCCTCGGAGTGGACGAATCCGGCGATGTGATCCAGGCGGTTGCCGTAGGCGATGGGGATTCTGGGATGTTCCATCTCACGAACCCGAGCGATCACGGCCTCAACGTTGTCATCGGTGGAGAGGTAGTGCATCCGGGTGCGGGGGGTCATGATGGTGACCACCTCGGTGGAGGAAGCGGAGATCAGATTGTCGATGAGAATCCGCTCGGTCGCGTCCAGAGCACCGCTGGCTTCACCCTCTTCGACCAGCGTCCGGAACTCGTCGGGATCCAGAAGATTGCTCTGCCCCTCGGGATCACCGACGATGAAGGTGGTCACACGGTCGGCAATGGCGCGCACTGCGTAGCGCAGAGGCCGGATCAGACGAATCCAGTAGGGTAGAAGCGGCGCCGAGATGTTGGCGCTGAATTTGGTGGGGAAAGTCACGGCGATGGTCTTCGGTGTCACTTCACCGAAGAGCAGAAGCATGGGCACCATCACGATCATGTTCACCCAACCGGCATCGGCTTCACCGACCAGGATCAGCAGCATCGCTGCCATGTTGGCCGAGGAGGCGATGTTCACCAGCTCGTTACCGCAGAGAATCGAGATGATCAAACGGCGAGGCTCATCAAGCAGAGCATGCAGGCTGTCTGATTTGGGATGGCGGGTGTTGCGAAGCTTCTGCATGTCCAGGCGGGTCAGCGAAAAGAGCGCCGTCTCCGAGCCTGAAAAGAAAGCGGACATCGTCAGCAGCATGATCTGAATCAGTACTCGGATAGAGATCTCGATGCTGTCGGCATCCATTGAAGATAGAAAATCCACGATTTCCTCCCTTCTTCCGTTGGATGGTTGCGGCCCCCGGCAACCGGGCTCCGTTTCCACCGGTGAATGGGTAGTCCGGTGAACCGCTCGTCAGCATTTAAAACAGAAGATAACAGGAAATCGTCAGTGCATCCGCTTGCAGGAGATGGCCTGTTGGACCAGCCTGCCACTCCATACCGCGTGACCTGGGGAGAGTGCTTTATGCCTCTTTCGGTGCTACAAGCTTCTTCGATTGACGTTGGAATCGTGCGCGAACCCTAGATGACTTGACGCCACGGCTCGACTTCAGACCCGTGCAGGGTTCCAACATCAATGGAAACTACTCTTCCCCAATCTCGAAGCTCCTGACGGTGCTTCGAAAGAGATTCTGACCCGTTACCTCGAAATAACGTGCTGTTTTTCAATGATGACCGAGGGTTCACCCTTCTCCACTGCCCGGTTGTCGTCAACGACAATCGGACACGATCCTGGCGTCTCAACACCATTCGCGCAGGATACGGCTCTCAAAAAAAAGTGAGAATCGGTCCCGTCGGCAACACGTCCACGACCCGTAAATTACGGGTGGTCACTCACCCGGCGCATCGTGATCCGAATAAGGGTGCCGACAAAACGATTCCTGGTTCCCAAAATGAGAGGAGAGCCGTCAATCGCTCTATAGGAGATTAAGACTAGTATCAGCGTTGACAAGATACTCAGCAAGCGGGAAAAGTCAACGGGACTTGGACGCCACGCAAGTGAAATACCGAATATTTTTTCATTCGAACACGTCTATTTCACTGTAATGGCAGACAGCATCGCATGCAATATCAACGCGTTGTTTTTCCAAACCGAAGAATCCTCAACAATCATCCGTATTTCAACGATTTGTCACTCCATTCCCATGGAATCCTCACAAGAATCGTCCCATGCCCTCTCTTTCCATGGGAATCAGAATCCTCGTATCCAGACGAGCACGATGGTCACACTTCGACACCTCAACACAATAAATACAAAACACGCTGAACGGTATGGGAGGACAAACGGATCACGCAAACGAGGACACGCCTGATTATACCTCAGGGGGAGAAATTCATATCCTATTGATTTCAAAATAAATAAAAAAACATACTCCCAAAAGGTCCAAGAATTCCTACGGGAAAGAGACGCAATTTTTGAAACAACGATGCCGTTTATGTAAAATCACCCGGATTGATACTCATAACTCAGAGACGTGATTGTTCACCAAGCGATCACACTACCCGTTACCGTATTCCAGGGGAGAGACTTCGATGGGAAAGAAAAGAAGACGCGAGAAAGAGAGAGCTGCTAAAGCTGCTGCCAAGGCTGCCAAAGCTGAAAAGCGCGGGGGCAACAAAGGTGGCAACAAAGGTGGCAACAAAGGTGGCAACAAAGGTGGCGGCAAAAGGGCCAAAGGTCCTGCCATGGTGGAAGGCATCCCGATGCCTGGTCGCAAGTCGCGGGATCCCTTCTATCAAACCATCATGCCGATCCAGTTGGAGCTTCTGAAGCTCCAGGGTCAGTTGAAAGAGGATGGCGAGAAGATGCTCGTCATCGTCGAAGGCCCCAGCGCTGCCGGTAAGAATGCTCTGGTCGAGCGTTTCATGGAGTTCATGATGCCCCGTGGCGTCCGTGCCACCACGATTCAACCGCCCAACGAAGTGGAAGCCGGTCAGTGGTACATGCAGCGCTTCATGAACAATCTCCCGGTGGCCGGTGAGTTTGCCTTCATGATCGGCAGCTGGTACACCCGTGCCTGGGCTGAAACCGTCTCCGGTGGCTGCACCGAAGCCGAGGCCGACGCTTTCCTGAACTACATCCCCGCCTTCGAGCGCTACCTCATGGACTCCGGAGTCAAGATCTTCAAGATCTGGCTCAACATCTCCCAGGAGGAGCAGGGCATTCGTCTGAAAGAGCTTAACAGCAGTGACCTGCTGCACTGGAAGATGTCCCAGCTCGACTGTGATGATCCCAGCAAGTATGACGACCACATTGCTGCCAAGGAGAAGATGGTCGAGCGCACTTCGACCCCCGCCGCTCCCTGGATCACCGTCAACGGTGACGATGAGAAGGCCGCACAGATCAATGCGATTCAGTACTTTGTCAGCCAGTTCAACTACCCTGAGAAAAAGGGCGGACTGCTTGAGTACAACACAGACGTGGTCTTCCCCGCATCGTAAGATTTGACGGAAGCCATACAGAATCTTGATGCGGCCCCTGCACGTGCGGGGGCCGCTTCTTTTTCCAACAAGTCGATTCAAAAAGGCGTGAACGATGGAGCAGGAGGTCAAACTGACGGCGACGATTCCCGATACCCTGGACCGGGTTCTGGAAGACACCGTGGTTAAACAGGCTGCCTTGGGTAAACACCCTGTCGAACACCCCTATGTGGCGACCTATTACGACACCCCTTCCCGAGACCTGTTGAATGCAAAACTGGCATTTCGTCTCTGCTCATCCAACAACATCTGGCGCGTTGCGGTGAAGGGCAACAGGGATCTGGAACCGGGCGGTGTGGGACGCTGGGAGGAGTGGGAAGAGATCATTCCCGAGCCGGTGGAGTCGTGGCACGATCTCCCGGATGGCCCCGTGCGTGAACAGATTACACGCATTCTCGGCAAAGAGGGGCTTGCACAAAAAGCCATGACGCCTCTGTTGGTAACTGACATCCATCGTCGAGCGCTCAATCTCACCATCAGTAAAGCGTGTTTTCCACTGCTCTACTTGCAGGGAAATGCCGACAGTGATCCCTATGCCGAGACGGTGGCCGAACTGGCCCTGGACCGAGGGATGATCCGAGCAGATGGCAAATCACGCGCTCTGTTCGAAGTGGAGCTGGAGCTGAAGTCCGGGGAGTTTCAACCGGTCAAAACCCTGGGGGAGTATCTGCTGAACCGATTCGACCTGACCCCCTCCCGTCACTCAAAATTCGTCCTCGGTTTACGCCTGGCAGGAGGCAGCCTCTCGGCTTTCTGATCCTGGCGCTGTCGCGGACGTTAACAGAGCGTAACGTCATGAATGCACCGGACAGCATCACCTTCTTCTGCCGCCACTGTGAAAAAGAGGTCACAGGACACCGCAAGCGGGGCGCCCTCCTCTCCTCCACCGGCATCTGCGACACCTGCCAGCAGGTGACGACGCTGCCGGCAAATAAAATGGTTCTCTACATCATTCTGGCCGTACTGGTCGGATTCATTCAACCTGCCCTGGCCGGAAATTTGGAGTTTCACGAGGTGTTGCTGCTGCTGAGCGGCTGCATCGTTCTGGTCAACGAGATGACGATCCTCATCCGCTATCGGGAAGCGGTCGCCAAAGCCTCGAAGTAACGGTGTGTTACACTGTTCTCTTCCGATACCCGAGCGAAGGATGCCCGCCATGATCTGGAACAAACCCCTCACCCTGCCCACCCGTAACAGCGCCCTTCCTGGCCGTGACACCGCCATGCCGGTGCCCGAGAGCCACGCCGTGCTCAAGACATCCATGACCGGTGCTCTACCTGACGGCATGCAGGAAGTTCTCTTCGGTATGGGCTGTTTCTGGGGTGCGGAGAGGAAGTACTGGCAGATGGAGGGGATTCACGTCACGGCGGTAGGCTATGCGGGCGGATTTACCCCCAATCCCCTCTATGAAGAGGTGTGCAGTGGACAGACCGGTCATAACGAAGTGGTTCGGGTGGTGTTCGATCCCAAGGCTCTTCCTTTCGAGCAGCTTCTGATCACCTTCTGGGAGGGCCACGATCCCACCCAGGGGATGCGTCAAGGCAATGATGTGGGTACCCAGTATCGATCCGGCATCTACTGCACGACCCCCGAACAAAAAACCAACGCAGACGCAAGCCGGAAACGGTATCAAGAGGCGCTCAAACACGCCTACAAGGAGGAGATCACCACCGAAATCCTCACCGCCCCGATCTTCTACTTCGCCGAGGGGTATCATCAGCAGTATCTGCACAAGAATCCGGGTGGTTACTGTGGTTTGGGTGGAACCGGTGTGACCTATCCGATTTCGTAGATTCGGAGTGAGGCCCTGTTAGAAAACCGTCCACTTGTCGGAATCAGGGAACAGGTTTTAATGTGTGGCCGTTAACTTCTCTGGGTCCAGGCAACGGGTTCCCTGGCGGAGTTTGAGGCAGCGCCTCAAGGTTTGCCGTTGCCGTTGCCGTTGCCATACTATCTCCCAAAAGGAGGTGTGGAACCATGGGTTCCACGGTGTTGCCTTTCGCCTTTCTTGTCGTAAAATTCCCAAAAAAGTCAAAACCATCGAGGGGTGGAAGTATATATTTCTAAAAGAAATATATGGGTGTAATGGGCGCGCTTGGGTGTGGCTGGTTTTGATGGTTTGGTCGGGGGAGCCTGTTTCGGGTACACCCTCCTCACTGCGGGTCGGACGGAGCCTCCAACGTCGGGATATACCCGAAACAGGCTCCCCCTCCCCGCAAGT
>JADGBX010000121.1 GCA_015231265.1 Magnetococcales bacterium
CCCGATAGGTCAGTTGTGCGAAAGCCATGGCACGGAATTGCTCAGCGCAAGGCAGCGTTCTGATGCGGTAATCTCCGTGATGGCGAGCAACGATACGATGAAAGGTGGTCCATGGCAGAAAGTCCATGATTTGGGCGAACAAGGTCTTGCCAGTGTACATGGGCATCTCCGGGAGTTAAGGTCCCGGAAAGTTCGCCAGATTGTCGGAGGCAGTTCAAGTCGACACCACCGAAAAATCGCGAAAAAGCTATTGAGTATGCATAGTTGGAAATCGAGAGGCCGCTCTTAACCGGACACTACTGACTCGACCACACTACGGGAAAAGCCGTATGTGTATACAGTTGACGAAAAGAGATTCTCACTCCGTTCAACGCTTTTCCTCTATGAATGCAGCATAAGTGTGATTGCCACTCTCCTCACTGCCTCGACCGTGCAGTGGCGCGTGGTTGAAACCATCTATGCCTGGATGGAATCCATCTTTCCTAAGTTGCATTCGAAAAGCACTGAAAAGGACAAGAAACGGGGGGACGACCTTTACGATAGAGCCAAGTCATTGACGTATAGGATTCTTGAGAGCAGGGCAAAAGATGGGAGCATCCCACCCTATATCCCGCAACCGATTAATGAAGGCGGCATGAGAGCCTTACTCATCAAAACGGAGAAGGTGACGAACCTCAACGCACTCTACGATGGCATTATATCGCCCGAAAAATCGTTCAAATTCCCTGAAGAAGTGAGCGACAGGCATGTCATAAAACGTCACTATGTTGAAAGTCTTATCACTCAATTATCGGTTGAGAGATTTCTCTCCAGAGCCCGCTGTTCCATCATTTTGTGGAAAAATTACTATCGTGGTCTCAAGAACGAGAAAGTTTCGCGGAAGAAACTCTTTTATCTTGTGACCGAAAACCGCACCGCTACCGAACTCTCTCTGCACGCTATCGTGAAAGTCCTCGAATCGGAAAATCAGGAACTGATCTCTCTCCTGGATCCTGGAATAGTGTGGGGGTTCGACTGTATGCGGCTCCTCTCGGAGCGGGGAACACCCTCTTCTTCCAGCGGAGAACACGATGGTCCCGACGATGAGAGCAACGCGACACAGCCGACAGCTCTCTTCCGGCCGACTCCGGAAGCGGTCAGGGAGAAGATCTGCCGCTTCATACACGACGACCTCCCCACCCCGATTACCAACCTCTACAAAACCGAACGAAAAACAAATCCCCCCATACCACCCTTTTTCATCCACTACTCACGGCTCTTCCTGAATCTCGACCTTGTGCATGCGCTGCATGAAACCCAACACAAGGAAATGAACAAGAAACTGGCCAAGGAAGGCAAACCGGAATCAACCATAAACACCGATTCCATTGTGCGGTATTCATTCATGGAACGTTTTCATCAAGAGCTGTTGCATCTTTCCAAGAAGGAAGGAGGTTTGGCCTCACGTCTCTTTTCTCTGTCCAATCAATCCGACCCGCACTCCGACTGCTCCATGCAGGAGCCACTTCTGCGTCTTTTCACTATCTGCCTGCTTATAGGGCATATAAGCTATGAATCGAAATTAAACCCCTCCTATGAATGCAATTTCAAGCGGGAACAGCGCATTAATCTCTTCTCGCTTCCGAATAAACTGCGCTCCCCGATTCGTGACGCCTTTGCCGGTCCCCTTGCCGAGTTCGAGGCGTTGCTGATCAAACTCTTCTTCTTCCAGCTCAATTGGGACACGGAGACTATCATCACACACAACTGGCCTTTACCCAATCATGAAAGGAGTGTTGCAGAATCGGAAGAGCATGAAGAATAATGGGGAGGGGTGAATCGTAACCACTTTATACGACACCGAACGTCTACTTATACTATGAGGGGGGAGGAGATGCCCTTCCATCCCGACAGCCATTGGTTGCGACGTTTGTGGCGTCGAGCGTTTCTCCCTGCGTCCTCTGAACAGCGCCCCTCCGGTACAACCGCCCCTCCTCAACACTCGCCGTCGAGCTGGTCAACGTGGCTGGAGCGGTTCCTTCGGGAGGGCATGGGTGATGGTCCGGTCGCCATCCCCTATCTTCTACCTCTGGCCCTCTCTCCGTGGCACGATCTGTCTCGACGGGCGGTCACGACGATACGTACACTGCTCGACGATCTCCCCTCTGAACAGTGGGTGTGGCTGGATCAGCATCTGCGCAGCACGCCGCTCACCTTCCATGGCAGCGCGTTCTGGAGCGATCTCACCCCGCAACTGCCTGATCTTTCCCACCTGCCTGCCAATGATCAACCGCTGATGTGGGGCATCATCAGTTGTCACGGCAACGGCCATGTGCGGCAGATGGCATTGAAGAAGTGTGGCAGCTTTCGCAGTGGTGGGGAGGTTCCCTTTCTTCTGCTGCGCCTCAACGACTGGGCGGAACCGGTGCGCAGAACCGCTGAATCCCGGCTGCGAAGGCGGCTGAAACCAGTGTATGCCCACACCTTTCTTCCCCACCTGGGGCTGATTCAGCGCCTCGAGAAGGGGCAACGGCGTGATCCGGCACTTCTGCGTGAACTCGCCGATCTGCTCGATCACCATCTTGAGAACCACCCACACCCGAACGCACTCTACACCCTGCTGACCCACCCCGGTCGCCTGCACCGCCGTGCCGCCTACCGCTGGTTTCTCCGCCAGCGTCATCCCCACCCCGACCAGGTGCTGTGCCGGGGTCTGAACGACGACGATACTCTGATCAGAGTCCTGGTGGGGCGCTGGATTCGGCAACGTGGTATCGACCACCCCGCCTCCCGGTCACTTCTATCCACGATGGCCGAAAACCGTCTCGCTACCCTGCGCCGCCTCGCTCTGGAGGCGTCTCTGGAACTGGGAAGAGATGATGTGGAATCACTTCTGGCTGCTGCTCTACTCGATCCCCACGGCGGGGTGCGTTCCCTGGCCCGTTTTCATCTCGGCCAACACTGGGGCGAGAAGGCAGTTGCCGAATACTATCGCCAGGCATTGAAACGTCACGCAGACGCCCCCGATCCGGTGCTGCTCTACGGACTCGGCGAGAGCGGAGAGGCGCAGGACGCCAAAATCCACATCACTCCCCACCTGACCCACACCCGGAGCCGCATTGCCCGCGCGGCGATCTGGGCATTGGTACGACTCGATCCGACACTCTTCTCCGAGCAGATGCTGCCACTGTTGGCGTCGTCACGGCGAGGAGTCTCTCGGGAAGCGCGGGAGGGAATGCTTCGCCTTGCACCCGCTCTGGATTCCGAGCAGATGATCACCCTGTTTCGGAGCACCCCTCATCGCCATGTGCGCACCAACCTGATGCGTGTCATCCGCCGCAGCGGCTGGTGGCAACCGCTCCCCCTCGCCATCCTGGCCTGTGCCGATGCTGATCCGCACCTCAACAGGCAGGGGGAAATCCTCCTCTGCCGCTGGAGCCAACAGGTGGACCGCACCTTTTTCACCCGCCCCTCCGCTCCCCTGCTGACAACGATTCTCTCACTGCAGGATCAGCACCAACACACCCTGCCGCCAGCGTTCAACCACACCTTGGAGACCCTTTTCACTGCGGAGAATTCCTGAACAACAGAACGCACTGCCCAGCGCAATCAAACAGCAAAACAACAGCTCCATCTCTTCGGCTCTAGTGTACTCTTTCTTCGAGCACACCCCCTTTTCATACGCCATGATGGAGTCTGTCTCGTAACGTTACCTCTTCTCGACTCTCACATCGATGCCGTTCAGATCTTCCACAGCGGAGCTCGGATAACACAGATTGCGTGGTACCCGGCGCCTGCTGGTGACCGTGGCACACCCCCCACTGGCTGCGGGAAACACAGGGAACAGAAGCGCGTGACGATGGGGCCAATGCGCGCACATCTCCCCGAATCCGCTTCGAAATCGACGCCTGTGTCTGGCAACGGACCGGGGAAAACTGGGAGAACGTTCAGCTCCACTTCTCCACCGAACGCCCCTCCCTGGGCGCCGAATCCCCTCCTCTGCTGGAGGATCGTCTGCAACTGCGCCCTGTAGAGAAGAGCTTCACGGTCGAAACCCGCGAAGAGAGGGTGGTATGGCGGGAAGAACGGAGATCCCCACCATCGCCTCCCGCGAGCGATTCACTCTTGATTGGGGCCCCGATGCCGATGTGCGCGTCGAACGGGAAAGCGACATCACACCAACAAAGAAAGCTCTTCTTCCCAACGCCTGGCAGGTGAACCGATACCAAGTGGAGGTGCGCATCAGTAATCTGGGGCCGAAGAGCAAGCAGATCCTGCTCACGGAGGCATCCCGGTCTCGGGGATCAAACAGATCAAGATCGTACCGCTTACCGCTTCCACCACCGAGAACACGTCGCCCGACAGGGATGGGTTCTGTCGATGGCAGCTGACCCTTCCCCCCTTTGGCAGAGAACAGATCGTTCTTCACTATGAGATGTATAGACACAAGCGTGTGGAGTCGTCCGACTGATCACGGGGTCGGAACGCCCCCCGTTCACTCGATGTGCATCGTGTAACGATGAATGGTGTTGCGCTCCGACACCCCTTTGAGAAACACCTCCTCCTGACTGACATCAAAGGGGTATCTCTCAAGATATGATCGCACGTCAGCACTCTGATTCACCATCTCGGTAAGACAGATCTCACCGGCACTGGCCAACCCTTGAACCCGAGCAGCGATGTTGACGGTCTGTCCGAAGAAGTCCAACTGATCCCCGGCACTCACCGTCAGCGCAGGACCACGATGCAATCCCAGTTTCATGCCCAGTTCATGGGGCTTGATGGCGTTGGAGTAGTCACGCATGCCGGTCAGAATATCGACAGCGGCGGCAACCCCATCCTCCGGGGAGGAGAAGGTGGCCATGATGGCATCGCCCATGGTCTTCACCACGGCACCCGCATGGTTGCGCACCACCTGTTTGAGCACCACGAAGTGATCGCGAACCAGACGGTAGGCCTCGATGTCGCCCGTGCGGTCGTAGAGCTCCGTCGAGCCCTTGAGATCGGTGAACAATAGAGTCAGATCCCGCACCTTCAACTGGAGATTAGGGTCCAGCTTCTGAATGCCGTAGTAGTCACGAAACGTCTGATTGTTCAATAAACTCTTGCCGGTGACTCGCGGTCGAAACGCCTGCATGCGCGCTGTCATCGGTTCCGTAGCCGGGGCAGAGTCGGTGTCCGTGTCGCTCTCCTCGGAACAGCCCGGCACCTCGAACAGCTGATTGAACAGCGTCGATTGGCTGCGATTGATCAGTTTCAGCTCGATACGACTGGTCGGCAGTCGGTCGGGAAGCTGCTCTTTGTCGAGGAACCCCCGATCACTCTGGCTGACGGTGAGGCGCTCAACGGCAGTCGCATCCTCCGCCCCGTGAAAGGTGAGCGCATCGTGGCTGTCCAGGCAGGAGAGCCGATAGGTCGCACCCGCTTTCGGCATGAAGGAGAGCGTGGCATAGGCTCCCGGCTCCAGACGCGCACCGCCGACACCCATCTTCTCGATCATATGGATGATTCTGTCGAGATAGGGTGACCCCTGGGAAGCGTAGTAGGAGAGATAGGTCCTCTGATCGACGAAGCGATCCTCCAGAGGGGCAATCAGATCGGGTGTCGGGGTGAAACTCACCTCCACCGTATCATCGAGAACCGACGGCGCCGTAATGTCACACAGCGCACAGTGGAACGCCTCCTCCGGCGTCTTATCGATACTTTCGGCACTGGCCTGGGTCACGAAACCGCACATGGGGCAGATCAGATCCCACCCCCACTCGAACAGACCATTGCGGGCGCCGTGGACGAAGATATCCAGCATCACCGTCGTCTCCACGGCGAGCTCTTCGGCCAAGGTATAGGGATTCAAACGTACCCGATCAACGGGATCCCGTTGCAGGATCGCGTCAAGCAGGGGCTCGGAGAGGCTCTCCGGGGCGTTGGCCATGCGGACCGCCTGTTCGATCTTGGCGGCCAGTTCAAGGGTGGTCATCGGCGGAGCTCCCGTTGCGGGTGACGCGGGCGTTGATACGTTAATCGACAAGTGTACCGCGCCCCGGCCCGGAATTCATCCGCCACCATGACACCGGGGTGAGACTTCTGCTGACATCGCCCTCGACTCGGTGTAAGGTCGTCTCTTTTCAACTCTATGGAACACTCTTACCCTGAATGAAACAGTGGCTGCCTTATGAAGATCGTCTCTCTCTCCGACCTGCTCGATCAACCGAGCATTCACAACCCCGAAATCTCCAAGAAGATCCTGCTGAACTCCGGTGACGCCCCCCACATCAAAGCGGTGGGACAGGTCACCTTCACGCCGGGTCAGGTGATTCCCGCTCACGCCCACGACGACATGCACGAGATCTTCATGATCCGCTCCGGCAGCGGTGTGATCCGCATCAACGGCGCTGAACACACCTTGACGTCGGGCTCCTGCACCGTTGTTCAGCCCAACGAACAGCATGAGGTGGAGAACACCGGTTCGGAACCGATGTTACTGATCTATTTCCAGATTCCCATAGTGGCGACGGGGTCGGAACTGACCGGTTGAGGCGACAGCAGGAACAGCGACGACGCACCCTCACCATCGGGGCTGGGTCGAGGCTGTCCCGCTGCGGTTCTCCGCGTCAGCGCCGCTCCAGCGCCTGGACCATTCTGACCAGTGCGGTGAACTCGGCTCGATAACCGAAGGGATCCTCTCCCTTACCGGAGAGAGCGAGATCGAGAATGCGCTGGGTCGAGAAGCCGTGCAGATGGCTGCTCTGCTGCAACTTCTGGCCAAGCGCGGCCACTGCGGCGGCAAAGCGTTGATCCTCATGGCCGGACGCCTCAAGATCGATGCGATCCGCATCGGTGATGGCGCGGGTGATCAGGCGGCTTCTGCTGCCGTCGGGCTGCTTGAAGCGCATCTTCAGAAAGGCCAACTCCCGGTTGCCGCCACCGTCACGCTCGTTCATCTCCCTGGGTGACGCCGTGCCGTAGCGCAGGGGATCGACGAAGCGGTTTTCGCTCTCGGTCAAAGTGATCTCATAGAGCGCGGTGACGGTGTGTCCGGAGCCGATCTCTCCAGCATCAACGGCGTCATTGTTGAAATCCTCCCGCGCGAGTTTCCGTGTTTCGTAACCGATGAGACGATACTCCGCCACCCGGTCGGGATTGAACTCGATCTGATACTTCACATCCTTGGCGATGGGAATCAGCGTCGCAGCCGCCTCGTCAACCAGCAGTTTTCGCGCTTCGTTCAGCGTATCGATGTAGGCAGCGGTACCGTTGCCGTTCTGGGCCAGCGTCTGCATCAAGCGGTCGTTGTAGTTGCCCTGACCGAAACCGAGCACCGATAGAAACACCCCGCTCTGCCGTTTTCTGGCGATGAGCTGCTTCAGAGCCCGCGGATTGGAGACGCCGACATTGAAGTCACCGTCGGTAGCGAGAATGATCCGGTTGACCGCATCCTTACTGAAGTTCTGCTCCGCCAGACGGTAGGCCAGTTCGATGCCCGCCCCTCCTGCGGTGGAGCCCCCGGCGCGCAGGTTGTCCAGAGCCGAGAGAATGCGCTGACGCTCCCGTACCGGCGTCGGTTCCAGAACCGCACCTGCCGCACCGGCATACACCACGATCGCCACATGATCCTCCGGATGCAGCGAGCCGATCAGCAACCGCAACGACTTCTTGAGCAGGGGCAGTTTGTCGCGGCTGCGCATGGAGCCGGAGACATCCAGCAGAAAGACCAGATTACTACGCGGCCTGCTCTCCACTGACGGTTCATAGCCCTGAATGCCGATCTGAAGCAGATGGGTGTTGCTGTTCCAGGGGGTGGGAAAGAGCGCCAGCGTCGGGGTGAACGGGGTCTCGGCATCCGTCGGCTTGCGATAGTCGTAGTGGAAGTAGTTGATCATCTCCTCCACTCTGACCGCATCGGGCGACGGCAGATGACCGCGATTGAGCGCCCGCCGGACGAAACTGTAGGAGGCGGTATCGACATCGGCGGAGAAGGTGGAGACCGGTCTCTCCGCGACTTGATACACCGGATTCAGTGCACTCTCCGGGAAGCGGTCCCGGGTTTCGCTCTCCACCACCGGCGTCGGCAGGTGCAGAGCGTCGACCCGGCTGCTCTGGGGCACGGCTGCGTGCGCAACAGGCATCTTCTTCGCTTTCAGAACCGGCTGGGCGACGCGCCCGACACTATCATCAGCCTTGCCACCGGATACGGGAGGGGGTTCGGCGGAGGGTGATGCCAGCGCGGCAACAGTGCTGGTGGGCGCCATCGGCACCATCCTGGATGACGAGGAAGCGGTGGACTCCGTTGCTGTTGCCGGGTCCATGGCCAGCGACTCATTGCTGCGGGCGAAAGGCATCGGGGCCGACTCTTTCTTGTCAGCCGATTTCTGTTTCGCTATGACCAGATTCTTCTCGGTCAGCCGCCGTCTCTGCTCCCGCTCCGCCTCTCTCCCAGCGGGACGCGCCCCGTGCACCTGGTCACCGGCGGCATCCTCCTCCACCCTCTCCGCCATCGGTTCCATGGCAACGACCCGATTAGCGTCAGCAAAGCTCTGCGCCTCCTCATCCATAGGCACGGCGGTGAAATCGGCACTGCCACGATCCTTCTGCTCCTCTGTCCCCTGCGGGGCGGCCATCTCCGTCGGTTGAAGTTTCGAGTATCGCATCTCCCCCTCACCGCTCTTCAGGCTCTTCTGAATCTGCGGTACGAGAACCAC